>WGCX01000279.1 GCA_015493575.1 Desulfobacteraceae bacterium
TGGAAACTATCAAAGAATATTGTATTTATATTCTTCAAGCAAACGAAAAAAAAGAAATTTTAAGAAAAACCAGCCGATATTCCGGGCATGTGACATTCGACAGACAAAAGAATACACCGGGCAGGCAAAAAAAATCAGGCCCGAAAAATAATGGGAGAACAGGCCTTATTCCGGAGATCAATTCTAAGCAGGGATCACAGCCGGATTCAATGGTCAGGTCAAACATAAAAAAAGAATCGGAAAAAATCAATGAATCAGCTTCCCCAGCCACGATTGCCGAGGTTCCCATAATTTATAAAATAGATGTTGAACCCTTTTTAAAAGCTTTTACAGATCCTCTGCCCGCAGATCCCGAAATGTATGAACTTGCCCTTATGAGCCATGAAATTCGTTTCACAGAATCCTTTGAAACCCTGATCTGCCTTCCGGGGCTCAAATCTGTAAAATCGTTCTGGTACCAGGAAGAAACAGCTAAAAAAGTTTTAAAACAATTCAGGGGAAGAGCTCTTTTATCCGATGAAGTAGGCCTTGGCAAGACAATTGAAGCTTTAATTGTACTGACGGAATATATTAAAAGGAATATGGTAAAGACATGCCTTATATTAACTCCGACTCCCCTTGTCAGTCAGTGGAAGGAAGAGATAAAATCAAAATTTGACATGGATGTTCCCTCAACGGATGATCCCGGATATAAATCAGGTTCGGAAAAATTCTGGGAAAAACCCTTTGTAATTGCATCCATTAATTATGCCAAATCCAAAAAGAATTTTGATTTGATCACGGACAGAAAATACGACATGGTCATCGTTGATGAAGCCCATCACCTTAAAAATAGGACAACACTGAACTGGAAACTTGTAAATTCCCTGAAAAAACGTTTTATACTGCTTTTAACTGCAACTCCTGTGGAAAATAACCTCATGGAATTATACAATCTCATCACGCTGCTGAAACCGGGTCAGCTTGAGACAGCAACTTCATTCAGGAAGAAGTTCATGAAAAAGGGCGACCCAACCGATCCAAGAAATCAGTCTCTTTTAAAAGAGCTTTTATCCCAGGTGATGATCCGCAACACACGTGCTGTGGCAGGTATTAACATTCCCCCAAGATTCGCCCGGACTATACGTATCGAACCCACAAAAGCTGAACAGGCATTTTATGACAGGCTTGAGGCATTGGTCATATCCCTTACTGAAAAAAATCAGGCAAAGTCAAGAATCCTTGTTATCAACCTGCTGGCCCAGGCGGGATCATCTCCAAAAGCGGTGGAATCAACCTTAAATAAAATGCTTGAAAAACAGACATATCTTCTTGAACATGAAGCAGAAATAAGAGCTGTAAAAAATTTGTGCAGGACAACTTTAGATACGCCAAAAAACCTTGCCCTGCTCAAACTTGTCCGGTCTGAAAAAGAAAAAATAATTGTATTTGTTAAATTTAAAGGTACAGTGGAACATCTTGCAGAATTTTTAGAGTGGAATAATATTTCATTTTCCCTTTTTCACGGTGGAATGACCAACAGGCAGAAAGACGATGCCATTGATTCTTTTAAAGATAAAACCCAGGTGCTCATCACAACGGAAATAGGAGGTGAGGGCAGGAACCTTCAGTTCTGTTCAAGAATGGTTAATTATGACCTGCCCTGGAATCCCATGAAAATAGAGCAGCGAATAGGCAGAATCCACAGGATAGGACAGGAAAAAGAGGTTCAAATATTTAATTTTTGTGCAACAGGTTCCATTGAGGACTATATACTTGATATTCTGGACCGCAAAATCAATATGTTTGAAATGGTAATTGGTGAAATTGATATGATCCTTGGACGGATCAGGGGTGAAAAAGAGTTCAGCGACATGGTTTATGAGATATGGATGAATTCAAAAACGAGGCAGGAGCGCCAAAAAGCTTTTACAAACCTTGGTACAAAATTGAAAAGAGCCAAAACAGGATACAATAAATCCCGGGAATTTGACGACAAACTTTTTGGAGATACCTATGAACTCTGATAATGCAATGGAAAAAGATAACGTTGATCTTATCAAATTCACCCGTCGTTTTTTAGATCATAAAGGCGCTGTTATTGACTCTGAAAACAACGATGTAACAGATGCACTTCTTTCTGAAGAACTCTCCGAAGCCCTTGGTGTTGAAGAATATATCTCATTTTCAAAGGATATCGAAAATGTAAAAAATTTTGGCGGTAAAAAGTTGTACGCCATACAGTTCCAAAGCCCTCTACTTGATAAAATTGTATCCATGGCAGGATCAACTCCGCCCTTTCTTCAGTGTGAACTAAAATTTAATTATATCAAGACACAGGGCTTTGCCAATCTTATCAGGGAACAATTTGAATTTCATAAAAGTAAAATTAAAATAACCGGAACAGGGAATGTTTACACAAATTACGCCCTTGTAACGTGCAGGATCCTTGCCCAGAGCGATGAACAGAAACAGGGACTTTTTAATTTTTCCTTTAATATCGACACAGGAGCTGTGATTCCCGATATGTCGGAAATGATACCTGGCATTGAAAAGGAATTTGATACAATAAGCCTTCGAAAATATTCGGAAAGTCAGATCAGACGTATTCATGAACTTGTCAGCACCTATGGCCCTGCAGCCGTTGAAGGAGAACTTGAGAATTTTATCCAAAGTATGAACCGCAGATTTAAAAGAGATTCATTAAGCCTTGACAAGTACTATGAAGCACTTAAAAAGGAGATGGAAGAAAGCCTTTTAAGGACCGGACTTTCAGATAAACTGATTCAGGAAAGACAGTCTAAAATTGCCCTGATCCCCGATGAACTTGCAGTTAAGAAAAAAGATCTCTTGAATAAATACAGCATAAAAATAAATTTTACCCCCATTGCTGTGTTATCAATAATCAGTCCCTGTGTTAAGGTGTTTGCCTCCCTTATTTCAGGTCATGATAAAAGGGAAATTGCCATGATATACAATCCCGTAACCAAACGGATTGACCCCATGGTCTGTCAGTCCTGCGGTATGAGTACCTATTCAGTCGGAGTATGCAAAAATTTACACTTAAACTGTACTGCGTGTCTTAACCGGGGGGGCCGTCTTTGCTGACTAATAATAACAGGAGATTAGGATCGGAGATGAAATAAGTTGAACAGAAATAGCGCAGAATTCTTACCCCATGTACAAGGCGCATTAAAAGTTGCATACTCAACGTATTTTTGCCTTTAATGCAACGAAGTATATGGGAAAAGAAGACAAGCAATTTCGTTCAACTTATAAAATTTTCGATCCTAAGCTTGTTGACTTACTCATACATTTTCTTGCCCAAAATGATGGAAAACTGTCAAAACGTGCACGAAAAAGGGAATTTGAAAAACTGACTGACCGGGAAATTCAAGCCATCGAGCATAAATATGCACAAATTTTTGATTAAAAAATTTACGGTCAAAACAAACCAGACTGTCTCATCAAATTTTCTCAGTTCCCTAAAACCAGGTCAGTCTCATCAAATCGGCAAGAATCAGCGGATTTGAGAGGGCCTCCATTCAAAAAATAATAAAACGTCTTGATATCGATATCTCTCAATTCAGGTACAGGTACTGACTTATATCCTTTGTTTTTTCAATGTCTTTTGCATTTTGATCTCTAAGTATATAAAACTGACTCGGGGCAGATCAGGATTGGTAAGACCGGCCTCATGGCGGTTTTAAAGAAAGTTTTCAATTATTTTGCCTTCACAAATAAAATCAGGTATATAAGGCAGATGGAAAAATATTATATGCAGCAGACTCTGGTTGATGACGTATCCTTTTCCGGTATAGGTGTTCATTCGGGGAAAGAAACAAAAATTATTGTCAGGCCTGCTCCTGAAAATCATGGTATCAGATTCAGAAGGACGGATATACCGGGTACTCCGGATATTCAGGCTATTTTTAAAAAAGTGGTGGATACAAGCCTTGCAACAGTTGTGGGCGAGGACGGATCAATTGTTTCCACCATTGAACACCTTATGGCCTCTTTTGCAGGGCTTGGTATTGATAACGCCCTTGTTGAGATCAATTCCTATGAAATGCCTATTATGGATGGAAGTGCAGAAAATTTTACATCAATAATGGTGGAAACAGGCATTAAACAACAAAAAATTCCCAAGTGTTTCTTTGTTGTTAAATCTCCTGTCAGAGTGGATGCGGGTGATAAATTTGTGGAAATAGTGCCTGGAACAGGTTTTAAAATAAACTGTTCCATTGAATTTGATAATCCATTGATTGGACTTCAGGAATTATCCTTTGATCCTGATCTGGATGACTTTTTTCAGGATATAAGCAGGGCAAGGACTTTCGGTTTTATCCGTGATCTTGAGTATCTTAAAAAATTCAGCCTCGGCAGGGGTGCAAGCCTTGAAAATGCCGTTGTTATAGATGAGGACAGAATACTTAATGCAGGGGGATTAAGATATCCTGATGAATTTGTCAGACATAAACTTCTTGACTGCCTTGGAGATTTTTCTTTGCTTGGTATGCCGATTCAGGGGCATATTAAAACAAATAAATCCGGTCATGCATTGAATCATGCATTTATAACAAAATTTTTAAAAGAAAAAAAATCCTGGGAGACAAAGCCGGTTATAATGAAATTGTAAGGTATTGAAATCACATGGCATGCAATTTATAAAGAATAAAAATCCTGTTATTATTGTTTTGAGCCTGATAATAATTTTAAATCCGGTAATACCGGTAATTGCACAGGCCGGCGGGAAAGCTGTTTTACAGGATATTGTCATTACAAATGACAGGGATGACCTTATCTCATATTTTAAGGTACGGGGTGCTTTTACAAAAAAAATTACCGAGGCTGTTTTTAATGGAGTACCAACTTCTTTTTCTTTTCTTGTTGTGCTCTACAAAAACAGGAGTGCATGGTTTAATAAAAAAATAGTTGCTCTTAAATTTACAAGTACCTTGAAATACAATGCATTAAAAAAAGAATTTATAGTAATCAGACCCTGGAAAACAGATAAGGCCTGGGTAACAAAATCATTTGATCAGGCAAGGAGCATGATGACCAATGTGGATAACTTAAAGGTTGTATCCCTTGACCGGCTTCATAAAGGAGAAAAATATCAATTGCGGTTCAAGGCTGAACTGAGCAAAGTAACTCTTCCCATTTATCTTCACTATATTTTCTTTTTTGTTTCTCTATGGGATTTTGATACCAACTGGCATACAATAGATTTTGTTTATTGATCTTACCTTTTTTAACCTCGTAATTCAATTCTTTCACCGTTTATTTAATGTTAGATAAAAACAAAAATCATCCGGTCACTCCTGAGGGAGAAAAAAGAAGGCGGAAAA
This sequence comes from Desulfobacteraceae bacterium, assembly GCA_015493575.1. GTDB lineage: Bacteria > Desulfobacterota > Desulfobacteria > Desulfobacterales > Desulfobacteraceae > WGCX01. The sequence continues at coordinate 5,331 of WGCX01000279.1, forward strand.
AAGAGGGCTTTCTGATTGTTATTATTCTTGCGATTGTCGGAATTATAACCTTTGCAGAGACAAAAATCAGTGGTTTCGGGGCTTATATGCCTGTATCCAATGCGGTATTGATGTTTATTTTGATCAATACAAATCTTCTGCTTCTCCTGATACTCATCCTCCTTGTGTTCCGAAATCTTATAAAACTGTACTATGAAAGAAAAAATAAAATTGTCGGGACAAAACTTAAGACAAGGCTCATAGCGGCCTTTGTAACTCTCTCCCTTTTGCCTACAATTGTGTTGTTCTTTTTTTCAATTCATTTTATTTCCACAAGTATTGCTTTCTGGTTTAACGCTCCGGTGGAGCAGGCTTTAAATAATTCTCTTTCCGTGGGCCGCAAGCTTTACGGGTATATTGAGGATAAAAATCTTTTTTTTGCAAAAAGGGCAGCTTTTCAGATTAATTCAAGAAAACTTCTGCAAAAAAAAAAATCACATAAACTCGCACGCTATGTGCAGGTTGTGCAGAGGGCATTTGATCTCCAGGCAGTGGAAATATATACTCCCGATGCCAAACGCTTTACATTGTCCCTGACTCCTGAGCTGAATAACCGGTCTTTTGGTGTTCTTACAAGTGATGACCTTATGAATTTTTCAAAGGGAAAATCCTTTAAAACGGTTTTTGAAGATTCAAAATCGGGAGAATTTATCAAGACCATTACCGGTATCCCCTTTGGAGTCAACCCTTCAGAGGCAAAGGCTTTTCTTGTTATCACATCCCTTATATCTCCTGATCTTTCCGAAAATCTTGCTTCCATTTCCAAGGGAAAAGAGGAGTATCAGCAATTAAAAATGATTAAAAGACCTGTTCAGGTTTCAACATATATCGCCCTTTCCATTGTTGCGCTTCTCGTTGTTTTCTGCGCTGTCTGGTTCGGGTTTTATCTTGCAAAATCCATCACGATTCCCATAATGAAATTTGCTGAAGGTACGCAGAGAGTCAGCAAGGGAGACTTAAACTATCAGATAAATTTTAAGGCCGATGATGAGATGGGGATACTCATCGATTCCTTTAATTCAATGACAAAGGAACTTGCCCTGGGCAGGGAGAAACTGGCACGTTCTGAAAATATGATGAGAGATCAGAATGCTGAAATAGAAAAGAGCAGGCAGTATATGGAAATAGTTCTTGAAAATATATCTGCAGGTGTTATTTCCCTTGATAATCAAGGCGTTGTGACAACTTTTAACAAAGCTGCGGAAACCATGCTGGATATTAAAGGAACGGAAATAATCAACCACAATTACAGGGATATCCTTGAAGACCATCACCTTAAAATTGCCCGGCAGATCAGGGATAAGGTGTCGTTTGGGTATGATTCCAGTGCGTTTGCCCTTTCCGTTATAATCGCAGGAAGTCCAAGACATTTTGCAGTCAATTTCAATAGTTTGAAAAATGAAAAAGGAGTTGATGTGGGATCGGTGATTGTTTTTGATGATTTAACGGAACTTGAAAAGGCCCAGCGTATGGCTGCATGGCGTGAAGTTGCAAGAAGAATAGCCCATGAAGTCAAAAATCCCTTAACTCCGATAAAACTTTCAGCCCAGCGTCTTAAACGGAAATATTCAAAAAAGGTGAATGAAGATATTTTTGACAAATGTACGGAAGTTATTGTTGACCATGTGGACCTGATAAGAAACCTTGTCAATGAATTTTCCACTTTTGCAAAATTTCCCGATACTCATTTTCTGCCCTGCAGGATTGAAGATATTGTTGAAGAAACTGCAGATCTCTATAAAGAAGGCCTGGAGAATGTCAGTATACAGATAAACTGTGAGGAAAATCTGCCGGTGATTAATCTTGACCGCCAGCAGATGAAACAGGCCTTTATAAATTTAATTGACAATGCCATTGCAGCAATCAACAAAAAAGGAGAAATTAATATTGATATTTCCTTTGACGTAATTTTAAAAATTGTCAGAATTGAAGTTTCCGATTCAGGGAAAGGCATATCTGATGAAGAAAAAACAAGGTTGTTTGAACCCTATTTCTCGACAAAAAAATCAGGGATGGGGCTTGGGCTTGCAATCGTTAATTCCATCATTTCCGATCATAAGGGAATGATAAGAGTACAGGACAATAAACCTGTGGGTGCAAAATTCATAATAGAGCTTCCTGCGTGATGTATTTGTGTTTTTTCATTAATGATACAAGTGTAATATACAAAAATATTCGTAGAAATTTTTAATTTTTAGGATCGGAGGGGTTATGTATCCTGCAATATTAATAGTTGATGATGAACCGTCCATTGTGGAATCCCTTGAGGGGATTCTGTGTGATGACGGATTTGAGGTGCTGCATGCATTTAACGGGTATGAGGCATTAAAGAAAATTGAAGAAGCATCACCGGATCTTGTACTGCTTGACATCTGGATGCCCGGTATGGACGGAATAGAAACATTAAAAGAGATTAAAAAAGAGTTTCCCAACATGCCTGTTGTCATGATCACCGGACACGGGACAATTGAGGCTGCAGTGATCGCAACAAAATCAGGTGCCTTTGATTTTCTGGAAAAGCCGCTTTCCATAGACAGGGTAATCGTAACGATTAATAATGCGTTAAATTTCAGGCGGCTTGAAGAGGAAAACCTATACTTAAGGAAAAAAACAATTGAAAAAAATTCCATAAACGGTACAAGCCAGGCTGTTCAGGAATTGAACCTGCAGATAATGACAGCAGCGCCTTCAGACGCTTCAATTCTCATTAAAGGGGAAAATGGAACGGGCAAGGAGCTTGTTGCAAGGACTCTTCATCAATTAAGCCTGCGGCCCGAAGAACCTTTTATCATTGTTAACTGTGCGGCAATTGGTGAAAAAAATATTGATGCAGAGCTTTTTGGTTATGAAAAAGGAGCTTTTCCAGGAGCAAAAGCCAAAAAAAGGGGAAAATTTGAGCTGGCATCGAAAGGCACTCTTTTCCTTGATGAAATCGGTGATATGAATCTTAAAACCCAGGCCAGGATATTAAGAACACTGGAATCAAAAACATTTCAGAGGATTGGAGGGGGACGTTCAATCCATGTGGATGTGAGAATAATTGCTTCAACAAACAAGGGCCTTGAAAAAGAAATAGAAAACGGCACTTTCAGAAAAGAACTTTTCTACAGGCTCAATGTAATACCTGTTGAAGTCCCGCCATTGCGAAAACGGAAAAAAGATATTCCCGAACTTGTTGATATCTTTTTTTCAGGGTTTGCACAACAGTCAAACAGTACAAAGAAAATTATGGGCAAAGAGGCTATGAATCTTCTCATGGACTATAACTGGCCCGGGAATGTAAGAGAATTGAAAAATCTAACGGAAAGACTTGCCATCATGGTAAAAGGAGATCTTATTACTCCTGAAGATATACCAAAACCCTATAATATGGTATCAAAGGAAAAATTAATGGAGGCGGATCACCTTTTCGGACCGGAGAATCTGAATGATGCAGTAGAAAATTTTAAAAAGGAGTATCTCAGGTATAAAACCAGCGTAAAAATAGAAAAATAAGGACAGCAACCATTTAAAATATAATCTGTTTTTAAACTATTAAATTATTATACATGTATGCTGACAAAACAACAAAGGCCCCGGGACATTTCTATGACTGGAATACAATAATTTCAAAATTGTTAAAATGAGAATTATAAGCGGAAAATGTAAAGGCAGAAAATTGTCAATAATATCCGGCAGGGATATAAGACCCACATCTGATCGGATAAGAGAGTCAATATTTAATATAATTGCAGAAAAAATTAAAGGTGCAGTTGTCCTTGACCTTTTTGCAGGAACCGGGGCACTGGGTCTTGAAGCTATAAGCCGGGGTGCAGACCATGCTTTTTTTATCGATAAATCAGATTATGCATTAAATATTGTAAAAAACAATATAATAAAATGTAATTTTAATAATAATACCACGTTGATACACCAGGATATTCTACAGACTGATTATCACTTTTCACAGGTTAACAGTAAACCGGACATTGTGTTCATGGACCCGCCTTATAACTGCGGGCTTATTGAAAAAACACTTTTGCAGCCGGTTTTAACGGATCTGCTTTCAGATAATGCACTGATCATTGCCGAGCATTCCAAAAAAGAAAAAATAACCAAACCATTTTCAGGACTTGACATTATTGATCAAAGAAAATATGGCAGAACTCTTGTCAGTTTTTTTGAAAAGCGGGAAAAACAGAAGGCTTGATCGGCCATGCAGCCAACGGACGAAGTAAAATAACACACTATTTCATACAAAAAAAAGGAAGAATTGATGGTACATAATTTAAGAACAGCCATTTATCCGGGATCTTTTGATCCCCTTACCAATGGTCATGTGGATATTATTGAACGGGGCCTGAAAATTTTTGATAAAATTATTGTGGCTGTTTTGCACAACCCGTCTAAGAAATCTCTTTTTTCAGTTAAAGAGAGAGTGGAGATGATTAATTTAAGTTTTAACGGCACAGAAAATCTTTGCGTTGATTCCTTTGACGGACTTCTTGTTGATTATGCAAAAATGAAAGATGCTGCTGCTATCATAAGGGGAATGAGGGCAATTTCAGATTTTGAAAATGAATTTCAGATGGCTTTGATGAACCGCCGTTTAAGCAGGGATGTCCAGACTGTTTTTTTAATGACAGGGCTTAGATGGATATTTACAAGTTCATCCATTATCAAGGAAGTTGCAGAGTTCGGAGGGGATATAAGGGGAATGGTCCCGATTCCTGTAAAGCATAAAATGGAGGAAAAATATCCGGGTCTTAAAAAATGAGCAACGCTTTTCTGTACGTTCCGGGACAGCGCTGGGCAAGCGAAATGGAACCGGAACTCGGGCTTGGAATCCTTGAAGATATTTCCGGAAGGGAAATAAGTATTCTGTTCAGGGCCGGTGATTGTTTAAGGCGGTATTCCCGGCAATCAGCCCCGGTGAAAAGAGTTATATTCAACAAAGGGGATGTTGTAAAATCAAGGGATAATTTCAGGATTACCATTCAATCCGTGGAAGAAAAGTCCGGGATTGTTATCTACCATGGAGATGGAATTTCTGTTCCGGAAACCGAACTTGCCGATACAATAAGCTTTTCAGGACCGAAGGAGCGCCTTTGTGGTGGATATGCAGATTCCATAGATGCTTTTAATTTAAGATATAAAACACTTGAAACCCGCTGCAGGCACAGGAAATCAAAATCATATGGTTTTGCAGGCTGTCGTGTTGATCTTATTAAACACCAGTTCTATATAGCAGACGAAGTATCATCAAGGCATATGCCGCGTGTTCTTCTCTCCGATGAAACAGGGCTTGGAAAAACAATTGAGGCAGGCCTTATTCTCCACAGACTTCTTTTAAGTGAAAGGATAAGCCGTGTTCTTATACTTGTACCGGAATCCCTTGTCCATCAGTGGTTTGTTGAACTTTACCGCCGTTTTAACCTTGTTTTCAGCCTTTTTAATTCCGATTTCTTCCAAGGCCATGTACAGCAGGATTCAAAAAATATAAATCCTTTTCTTGAGGCACAGACGGGAATATGCAGCATTAACCGGCTTGTATCAAGTGCAGAACAAAAAAATCAGGTTATTGAGGCTGGCTGGGACATGCTTGTCATTGATGAAGCTCACCATATTGAGGAAAAAAAAGATATTTATTCCTTTGTCAAACAGCTGTCACAAAAGGTTAAATCGATGATGCTTCTTTCTGCAACGCCCGAAAAACCCGGACTTAAAGGGTATTTTTCCTGCCTTAAACTCCTTGACCCTCTGCGATTTCATGATTTTGATCTTTTTTTAAAACAGGCCAGATCCTATAAAGATACAGTGGATAGGATTGACGGGATATTAAAGGGAAAAAAAGATAAGTATTCTTTGGTTGATAACAGTGGCAACCTGGATTTGACAATGGAAGATCTACTTGACCGGTATGGTCCGGGTCGTGTTATTTTCAGGAATACAAGGTCAAAAATAAAAGGGTTCCCGGAAAGAGAGGAGCATATCTGCTTTCTTGATGGAAATAAAAAAGAGATAAATAATGTAAACATAGAATTTTTATGTGAAATTATTAATTCACATGAAATAGATTCTGATTCTGTATTACAGGTTTTAAAAGAAAACGGTTTCAATGCTGAGCAATGGCAAAGATACATTGAAACTTATCAATATGGAAAAAACCTGAAAGTCGCAGAAAGCAGCTCTATGGACAGAAAGAGAGTACAGGCTGAAAAGAGCTTGTATTTATATGATTTTAATTTTGATATAAGAATCACATGGCTTGTTGATTTTTTAAAACAGGATAAAAACCGTAAAATCCTTCTTATCTGCAAAACAAAGGAAAAAGCCGCTGCCATTGATCTTGCACTTCAGCGTAAAATAAACGTGAAAAAAGCCCTTTTTCATGAAGATCTTTCCTTGATTCAAAGGGACAGAAATGCAGCGTGGTTTTCGGAAAAAAACGGTGCGAGAATTCTGATCTGTTCTGAGATAGGAAGTGAAGGCAGAAATTTTCAATTTGCACAGCATCTTGTAATGTTTGACCTTCCCCTTAATCCTGAGCTCATCGAGCAGAGAATAGGCAGATTAGACAGAATAGGGCAAAAAGGAAAAATCCATATTCATATATTGTGTATCAAAAACAGCGCCTGGGAGATAATTATCAGATGGTACAGCAGTGGTATTAATATTTTCCGGGAAAATACCATGGGAGCCCATTTTATTTTCAAAAGATTTAAAAAAGAAATTGTTTTTCTTGCTGTAAAAAAAGCAACGGGTAAAGGAGTCGATTTCCACGAATCAAATGAATTAGATGAATTAGATGAATTAATTCAAAAAACAAAAAAGTATAAAAACCGTGTTGCAGGGGAACTTGCAGGTGGAAGGGATAAACTTATTGAATTTAATTCCTTTAAACCGGAAAAGGCAGAACCCCTGATAAGGGCAGTTAAAAAGTCAGACCGCTGCATGGACACAGACAATTTTATTTTAAAATTATTCAGATATTTTAATGTTGAATATGAAAATATTGAAAATCGCGTTTTCCATCTTTCATTTGACCATGCCGGTGAATCAGGGTATCCTGTTCCGGCATTGAAAAAAGATGGAATGGTGGTGACATTTGACCGGGCAAAGGCCGTTACACGGGGAGATATTGAATTTTTAACCCTGGATCATCCAATGGTGACGGCAGGCATGGAGCTGTTAACCGGAACGGAACAGGGCAATTCATGTTTTGCAAAGATTTCCGGTACCGGCAAAATGGATATTCTCCTTGAATCAATTTTTATACTGGAGTGCATTGCACCCAAAGAGCTTTATATTGACAGGTTTCTGCCTGCAACTCCCATAAGAATCGTTGTGGGACATAAATCATCAGATTTTGCCGATATAGTTGATTTTACCAAAAAGTATAGGTTTGATTTTTTTGAGAAAACCCTGCAGACAGATAATAGATCATGGATACACGTCCATCCCGAAATAATTGAAACAATTATTCCTTTCCTTTTTAAAAAAAGCAGTGAAATATCTGAACTAAAAGCTGATAAAATTATAGCAACAGCGGCAGAGAAAGCCCGCTGCGACATGGAAAAGAAAATTGCCCGTCTTATCTATCTTAAAAAAAACAACCCTGCGGTAAGACAGGAGGAAATTGATGCGGCACGCAGGGAAGCTGTCCTTGTGTCGAAATTGATCTTAAATGCCGGATTAAGGCTTGATGCAGTCCGCTTAATCCGGCAGGAATAAAGAAAAAAATTAAAAACTTTTAGAAACTGTCCCGTAAAATACAAATCTGCCTCATGGCAGTTTTATAAGAAAGAGCGCGAAAATTTTAAGCATGCCTTTGATCCATCGGGATATAATCCATTACGTTATTTCCCGTGTATATCTGTCTTGGCCGGCTGATTTTCTGTTCCGGATCAGTGGAATTTTCCTTCCACTGGGCAAGCCATCCCGGAAGTCGTCCGATGGCAAACATTACCGTAAACATGTTGGTTGGAATTCCCATGGCCCGAAGCATGATTCCGGCATAAAAATCAACATTGGGATAAAGCCCTTTGTCCTGGAAATAATGGTCTGCCATGCCAGCCTGCTCAAGTTCAACTGCGATGTCAAGCAGGGAATCTTTACATCTTTTTTTGCTTAAAACAAGATCACACATTTTTTTCATTATTTTTGCTCTGGGATCATATGTTTTGTAAACTCTGTGCCCGAACCCCATGAGCCTGAATGGATCATTCCTGTCTTTTGCCCTGGCAATGGCCTGGGGTATTGTCAGTTTGTCATCTCTTATCTGTTCAAGCATTTTGATAACCGCCTGGTTCGCCCCGCCGTGCAAAGGTCCCCAAAGGGCTGAAATGCCTGCTGATATTGCAGCATATACATTAACCCTTCCGCTTCCCACAACCCTTACCGTTGCCGTTGAACAATTCTGTTCGTGATCTGCGTGGAGAATCCAGAACACGTTAAGGGCTTGTTCAAAATCACGGTCAAGCCTGTAGGGAATTACAGGATTGTCAAACATCATGTGGAGGAAATTCGCACAATAGGAATAATCAGGTCTTGGATATACAGGTCTGTGTCCCCTGGAAATTTTATATGCTATGGCGGACATTGTTCTTACCTTGGAAATCAGGCGTAGAAATGTTTTATTAAATTCCCTGTCCTCATCGCTGAATTCAGGATAGAAACTTCTCATTGCATTTACCATGGCAGATAATATTCCCATTGGATGGGCCTTGCTGGGAAAATTCTGGTAAAAGGATCTCATGTCCTCGTGCAGCAGGGAAAAATCATTTAAGTATACGCTTGTTCTTGTTAATTGTGTTTGCGTTGGGAGTTTTCCCTCAATGAGAAGGTAGGCAGTTTCAACAAAGGATGAGTGCTCTGCAAGCTGTTCAATGGGGATTCCTCTGTATCTTAATATGCCTCTTTCTCCGTCCATAAAAGTAATGGCGCTTTTACAGCTTCCTGTATTGGCAAATCCCGGGTCAATCGTAATATATCCTGTCTGCTGTCTTAACGACCTGATGTCAATCGCCTTTTCGCCTTCACTTCCGCATATTACAGGCAGTTTGTATTCTTTTCCTTCAATGATCAGAGTTGCATATTCAGTCATATTTATTTTTACCCCCTGGATTCTCCCGGAATTGTATATGTTGTACATGATCCGGTTGAGCAGGTTCTTTCCTGTTTGGATGCCCCCTGAGTTTTTGATGATGCAGGGCTTGCCATGGCATAATTGGTCTGGCTTACCACCCGTTCAAATTCAAGGGAACCGCATTTCGGGCATTTCATCTCTTTTTCGTCATTGGAGCTCATGACAAGAATTTCAAAACAATCGTTGCATTTTAAACATTTGAATTCAAATATCGGCATTTCACTGTCCTTATTTTCCTATCGTTTTTATGGCCGGGGATTTTTTCAGCCCAATCAGCCTGAAATTTAGAATTTGCCATGCCAGCTGGGCCGGCGGTCCTGCCGGTGCAGGATCATCATGACCTGTTATGTCCGTTGTTTAAAACGAGTCATACTGGCTGGCTGTTGGTGGATAATCGAATTTTTAATTCTAATGGAGTTCCGTGATTTTGTCAAGTACCAATAAAGTTTGACAATATACTCTTAGGCAATCTCTATCGTGATGGATAATGAAGATGGCAGAAGTTCAACTCATCTGATTGCTGCCCATACTTATTGAGAAGTTACGCAATGGGAAGATAACATATTGAATTATATTTGAATTCACCCATACAGTTTAAATCCTTTTAAATTTTATCATTCCATTCTGTCCTGTCCCGCGGTGAATTTTCACGACATCTCCCTTCAGGTGTTATTGATCCTTGCGACTGTTTATGATGGGAACATAAAAGTCTTTTAGAAAGGGCTCAATAAGATTAATCTCATTTGGCATTGCCGGTCTCCATTTTGCGGCCAACAGGGTTTTTCCGCCAGGGGCATATTTTAAAGGAGACAGGTTTGCCACCTGAATATCCGATGGATCATTTTTCTCAATTTCAACCCATAGTACTTTCTCAATTTCAAGATTGAATTCCTCTGATATTGTTCTGGCAAAGTTCTGCACACAGTTTTTTATTGACGTTCCTGTACCGGCGTTCCTGCAGATAACAGCTGTTGATTTAAGGTACAGAATATCCGGATTATTGGAAGTAAAGTTCACAATCCGTATGCGATATACACCCGGCCACCAGCAAAAAGGTTTTTTACCGTTTCTGCTTTTTCCGTCCCACTCGTAAATTCCGTCGTATATATATTTCATAATGGTTTGTCTTTTAAAAATGTTGTCAAGTGATTCCTGCAGACCACAGCAAAATCTTCAGGATAATGTCCGTTGATCCATCTGAGCTGTGCTTCACTGAAAGCACCCGGAGACTGAGGAATTTTAGGCATAAAGGAATACAAGAGCCTTTGATCTTTATTTTTTGAGTCAAATCTTTTGGAAAATTCCATACAGGTGATCATTCTGGCTCCCATGGATTCCAGAAGGCCAAGAGAAAAAAATATTGCTTTATCAATGGATTTTCCTGTATCAGAATCAGCCTCCAGAATATTGCCGCATTCTCCTTTGGTCATAAGCTGAAGCTCCCACTGGGAGGTCTGCGCCTTTGGAACAAAAAGTAGTATGTTTTTATCTTCAAAAATTATCAGGTCTGACGGACCTTTTAAATTTAAATCGGTTCTTGTATTGGATTTTATGGCTTTTGTATAGTTTCCAAAAAAATTTTTCCCGGTGGTCTGTTTATAATCTGTAATAAAATCAGCAACAAGATCTCCGCATGTATATGATGGAATTTCATTGTCTGATGAACCTTCAGGTACTATTCTTGGAATCATGGCATACTGCTGGTGTATCTGCTGGTGGGAAGCGTGCAGTCTGTAACCCGACTGTGCATAGCCGAATCCGAAATTCCATCCCCATAATGATCCGTTAAAAAACAGTTTTTCCCCGTTGCCTGCAAGAATTGAGTCAAGGATTTTCAGGCGCAGATCTTCAAGCTGCTCCTCTGAAAATGTTTTTTTTGAACAGGGAACCGGAATTTCAAGCTGTTCTGCAAGCCTTGCAAATGTTCTCTGGTAATATAAATGGCGCATTCCATTTATATCCCGGAGTGAAAGGTCCTTTATCCTGTATCTTATTGTATCATCCGCCGTGTTTGCCGCAAAATGCCCCCAGGGGATATAACTGTTTTTACGCAGATATTCAAAAACGTGACTGCCACTGCCATTGCCGGATAATTCTTCCCATTCTCCCGTGATCTCGCTTGTTCCCTGGACTCCGGGTTTAAGAACCATAATTTTTTTATAATCATCGGGTAGATACCTGTTATTTGAAACGATTTCAAATAATTCGTGATTCTTAATTTCAGGATGCAACTCTCCTTTTTTGTTCTTTTTAAAGATAAGCCCGCAGGGGATTTTTTTATTTTTTTTAAATAGAAAAGAACAACTGATTCCAGCAAGAGCTTCAAGTTCTTCAGGGTCAGTTGAAGTGTCGGCAAGGGCAATAAGAAGAGGCTGCGGCAGAATTTTAAGGAAATCTTCCGTATTTTTTTTATCTAATCCCTTTTTACCAAGCCATTGCTTTAAATCTTTGGTAAAGTGGACTTCCTGTCTCACGGGCAGGGATATCTTTGCAGGGTTAACTGCATTTTTATCAGCCCATGCCGAATTGATATATGTAGTGCCCCTGAACGGAAAGGTATTGGGTATTTCATAAATAATATCAGCTTTTTTGACATTGATATTTTTATCGGGAAAATTGATCTTATTGTTTACCTCTGTTCCATCCGACGTTACACCGAGGCATGAAATATAATCATGTTTCCTTAAATTTTTCACTCTAAAGCAAGGTCTGTGAATACCAAAAATAAATTTTCCTTCTTTAGAGACACAGGTTCTGACGGGAATCATAATTCAGGAGCTCCCGATGGAATTATACAGAGCAGTATTAAAGGCTCTGTACCTGAATTTTTAATCTGGTGCTCCACATTTCCAGGAATAAAAACGGCAGTTCCGGAAGTAACCGGCTTCCATTCATTTCCATCCAGGACCTTTCCTGTGCCTGATTGGATAAACATTTCATGTTCCCATTCATGTGTATGGCGGGGAGTATAGCCATTTTCTGCGATTTTGAATATTCTCATGCAGAAATTTTCTGCACCGTCATTTTTTCCAATAAGAACGCGTGCTTTAATACCCATTGCAATTTCATTATTGAATTCAACGGGGTCAATATCTGTATATTTGACTATTTTCATTTTAATTTCCTTTTAGATGAAACTCTTGCAAAGTACCTTGAATTATTAAAATTGGCTCCGCGCCTGTGGCCCATTTTTTGTCAGAATCTTTGATTCTTAGAGGCAGTCTGAGAGTCACCAGATCTGCCTCATGGCAGTTGTCTAAAAATTTTATAACAACTGCCATGGCAAAATACTGTGTAACAAAAATAAAAAAGTTATGGCTTTCGTCCAGCTACAAAATAATTGATTTAATCATGGTATAATACCAGTCAGATTGAGTAAATACCACTTTTATTTTTAATTGCGATTCATTATTATATACATGGGATGGAAAGATAATACTTGCTTATAACCGCCATGAGGCGGATCTGAACTGCGTTACAGTGCATCTCAACGAACATGAAAAGAGTATATTTGTTACTTTGTCAAAAGCGAGCTCTTTCATATAAAAAACGGCCGGTAAGTAACTGCCTGCACATATACAAAGACTTTAAGATAATTATAATTTTCCCTGGTTTGCTTGATTTAAAGCTTTACAGGATAACATTTTTTTTCTTGATCCATGGGTTGATTAAATAGGCAGGGTGGGTGTAACTCCTGCCGGAAATGATACAAAAGATTATAATTGACAAGATGGTGAATATATTATAAAAGGCAAGCAAGTTTTTATGGTCCCATCGTCTAGCGGTTAGGACGCCGGCCTCTCACGCCGGAAACTCGGGTTCGATTCCCGGTGGGATCACCAAAATGATTGTACACTTAAAACTGATTTATCTATTTTACACAATCCAGATGCAAAAAGCTTCAAAGTTACTGCCCTTGAAGTTTTTTCCTTTTTAAACGATATTTCCTGATTTTTTTAATCTTCCCCTGACGAGCAGCCCTTTGTTGCCTCAAATCCCAGCGACTTAAGATATATGGTGGACTCTGAAACTGAACAATGTGCTAAGACTTTTTTTTGAAGTAAGTGCTCTGTTGTGGACAGGCTTAATCTCAAAATAGAATATGAAGTCAAATGTAATTGACTATAGCTACTGAAGAAAATCGGAGAATTGAATTGTGACACAGGATAATAAAAAATGCAAAGATGGATAATTGGTTAATGACGTTTAAATGGAATTAAAAACTGTCTTGACATTGGGAGCCAGTGTACTATAAATATTCAGAGAGGACAAATTTTGAGACTTAAAGCATGGAAAAAATTCAAAAAGAGCGTTCCTTTTAGAAAAGCAAAAATGAAGATGAAACAGCTTTCCGGAAAAGAGCCTCGGCTTAAAATTGATATAAAACTTGACATAGAAAATTATTCAAATTGGAACGTGGTGCCTGCCCTTTTAAAAAAAGGCGATATTATTTATTCATTTGGTATTTGTGATGATATTGGCTTTGAACTTGATGTGATTAAAAAAAATGTCAATATATTTGCATTTGACCCGACACCTTATTCTGTCAACTGGATTAAAAAGCAGAAATTACCAGCCAGTTTTCATTTTTACCCATGGGCTGCGTCTGCCACCGATGGAAACTTTTATTTATATCCGAGATTAAAAAAGAAAGGGGAAAAATCGACAATTATGTACACATCCCATAAGGAGGCAGGAGCAGGTGATGACGGGGTTAAAGTGGAAGCATTTTCTCTCCGGTCCATGGCGGACAAACTGGGCCACAACGAAATTAATGTGCTTAAAATGGACATTGAAGGTGCCGAATATGAGATCATTGATAATTTGCTCAAAACAAATTTTCGTCCCAGAATGTTATTAGTGGAGTTTCATCATCGATTCAGGGGGATCGGTAGTGATAAAACGGATAGAGCCGTGAATGCTTTACACAGGGCAGATTATCTGATTGCCAGTGTTTCTCTTTCCAACAGGGAAGTTTGTTTTGTGCATAAAACGGCTGTGGCATAATTTCAAGTTAGGATCGGAGATAAAATAAGTTGAACAGAAATAGCGCAGAATTCCTACCCCATGTACAAGGCGCATTAAAGGCTGCATACTCAACGTATTTTTGCCTTTGATGCAACGAAGTAGATGGGAAAAAAAGACAAGCAATCTCGTTCAACTTATAAAATTTTCGATCCTTAAGTATACGGGAGGTAATTTGTCAGGTATAGGACTTAAAGGTGTTGTTGTTATTGCAGGTAATTACGGCAGCGGGAAGACAGAAACAGCAGTTAACCTTGCTTTGAATGAAAAAAAATCAGGATTTGATGTATGCATTGCAGACTTGGATCTTGTAAATCCATATTTCAGGACCAGGGAAACAAGAAAAATGCTCAGAGAATCAGGCATTGATATTGTTTTACCCGATGAGAAATATATGAATGCAGATCTTCCCATATTGTCACCTGCCGTTGCAGGTATGATCAAGTCTTCTTATGATCTTGCCATTCTTGATGCAGGCGGAGATGATGCAGGGGTGATGGTTATTGCTGCACTGCAGGATGCCCTGCGTCAAAGAAAAGTTGCCATGTTGCAGGTGATAAATCCGTTCAGGCCCTTTACAGAAAACGTGAAAGGGTGTATCAAAGTCAAAGAGGAAATAGAAGCAACTTCAAAGCTTAGGGTAACCGGTATTGTAAGTAATGCAAATTTAATTGATGATACAACACCGGAAATTATTTATAAGGGTTATGAACTGATACAGGATCTGTCGGAAAAAACAGGCCTTAAGGTTGAGTTTATCACTGCGGAAACTTCACTTGTTCCCGAACTTGACCTGAAAAAGTTTGATTGTCCTGTATTACCAATTGAGAGGTATCTTGTTCCTCCGTGGAAGAGGAAAACTACAAGGAGTTGAAGTTTATGGCATATCAACATATTATTGATAGCGAAAGATGTAAAGGGTGTGGACTCTGCGTGGATGTCTGTCCGAAAAACGTTCTGGAATTATCAGATCACGTCAGTGCAAGGGGATATTACCCTTCATTTCAGGCGCGTCCCGAGGATTGTATTTACTGCACATTGTGCTGTATCATGTGCCCTGATGTAGCTATAACAATTAAAGAGATTGCAGAGGAAACCGCTGCGTAATTTTTGGAGGAGAATAAATGGCCAAGATTTTAATGAAAGGGAATGAAGCTATTGGAGAAGCAGCAATCAGGGCAGGGTGTCTGAATTATTTTGCCTATCCAATTACACCCCAGACCGAAGTTGCCGAATATATGGCAAAACGCATGCCCGAAGTGAACGGAGTTTTTGTCCAGGGAGAAAGTGAAGTTGCCGTTGGATATATGATTTTTGGAGCGGCAGCATGCGGTGAAAGGGTGATGACCACGTCTTCAAGTCCCGGAGTAAGCCTTATGAGTGAGGCGATCAGCTATATTGCCGGTGCAAGATGTCCTGCCGTGTTTGTAAATATCATGCGCGGAGGCCCGGGCCTTGGCGGAATTCTGCCTTCCCAGGGCGATTATTTCCAGTCCACAAAGGGCGGCGGACATGGTGATTACAGGCTGCTTGTCATGGCACCGGACGGGGTTCAGGAAATTGTTGAAATGGTGATGATGGCTTTCCCCCTTGCCGAAAAATATCGCAATCCCGTAATGATAGTGGGTGACGGACTCATAGGTCAGATGATGGAACCGGTTGAATTTCCTGACAATCTCACTGTTAAACCTTCAAATAAAGATGCCTGGGCAACCAACGGAATGGATACAAGGGGCAGTAAGGAAAAAAATATAGTTAAATCACTGTACCTTGATCCTGAAGAATTAAATAACCATAATCTTACCCTGAAAGCTCAGTACGAAAGAATGAAAAAAGAAGAGATAAGATTTGAAGCTTACAATACAGACGGGGACTATAAGGTTCTCATCGTAAGTTACGGTACAATGAGCAGGGTCTGCAAGACTGCAATTGACAATATGAAGGCCAAAGGGATTGAGACAGGCATGATCAGGCCTAAAACCCTTTTTCCTTATCCTCTGCAGGCTGTACATGATGCAGCTGCCAAACAGAGCTGCAAGGCTGTTATAAGTATTGAAATGAGCATGGGACAGATGGTTGAGGATGTTGAACGCGCCGTTCTCGGGCAGAAACCTGTTTCATGGTATGGCCAGTGCGGTGGTAATGTTCCGTCTCCCGAAGAGGTTGAGGAGCAGGTCATGGCGTTAATTAACAAATAATCTGTGCCAAGGAGAATTTAAATAATGGGAAAAACATTTTCAAAACCGGAAGCACTTTCCGATGCCTATACGCATTACTGCCCGGGATGCACCCATGGCATAGCCCACCGTCTTGTGGCGGAAGTCATAGATGAACTCGGGATCAGGGGCAGAACCGTTGGAATAGCCCCCGTTGGATGTGCTGTTCTGGCATATAATTATTTTACCTGTGATTTTCAGGAAGCAGCCCATGGACGTGCTCCTGCCATGGCTACAGGTATAAAAAGGGTAAGACCCGATCTTATTGCGTTTACATATCAGGGGGACGGAGATCTGGCAAGTATAGGAATGGGAGAGATTGTCCATGCTGCCAACCGCGGGGAAAAATTCACAACAATTTTTATCAATAATGCCGTTTACGGAATGACCGGAGGCCAGATGGCTCCCACCACCATGCCGGGACAGAGAACCACCACATCTCCCATGGGACGTGATGTTACAACAACCGGTATGCCCATAAAAATGTGTGAACTGCTTTCAACCCTTGAGACTCCCGGGTATATTGAAAGACAGACCCTTCTCAACCCCAAATATATTAAAAAGGCCAAAAAAGCCATAAAAAGGGCATTTGAATACCAGATTGCAGGAAAATGCTACAGCTTTGTGGAACTTGTAAGTATCTGTCCCACCAACTGGGGAAAAACTCCTCTTGAATCATTGAAATGGGCGGAAGAAAGCCTTCTTCCATATTATAAACTCGGTGAGTTTAAAACTCCTGAAGAGGAATAAAAAAACAGGATATCCCGTTCTTTTTCAAGGATATTGACATTTAAATGTTTTGGAAAAGAATAAAAATATCTCAGAAAGTGAAAGTTATCGTAACCGTTCACAGTCCATACGTGAATAGTAAGCGTTTACAGGGTGCTGCAGATGCAAGGCGACGGGCAGGCAGACGTACTAATGTACCTTAAATGCCCGTCAACGCTGCAGGTGCAGTGTCCCTGTGAACGCTTACAAGTTATCTTAGGAGGAGTATATGCAGAAAGAAGTAATGTTTGCAGGTTTTGGCGGCCAGGGTATTCTGCTCAGCGCAAAACTGCTTGCCTATGCGGCCATGAAACAGGGACTTGAGGTGGCATGGGTACCGTCCTATGGACCTGAAATGAGGGGAGGGACGGCCTATTGCACCGTTGTAATAAGCGATATACGTATTGGTTCACCGATTATTAAAAATCCCACTTATCTTGTGGCAATGAACCGCCCGTCTCTTGAAAAATTTGCCCCCAATGTAAAACCAGGCGGTATTGTGGTTATAAACAGTTCCCTTATCCCGGTGAGATCGGAAAGGGATGATATATCGGAACTGCTCGTGCCTGCCAATGAGGAAGCAATAAATCTCGGAACAGTAAGATGTGCCAATATCATTGTTTTAAGTGCATTTGCAGCAAAAAGCGGCATGGTGGATACTGATATTTTAAGGCAATGTGTCAAAGACAATTTTGCTTCAAAAAAGAAAGTGATTCCCTTGAATATGAAAGCTTTTGACAGGGGAATGGAAATAGCAGAGGATTAATAAAGAACAGAACACTTTGAAAATCACCGGATCGGACCATCATGGCCGAAGATGGGGTGCCGGCAGAATATTTACTTAAATATTTTATATATTGCCGGGATAAACACAGAGCTTTTGACCTGTTTTTTTAAAAAAGCAGGTCAGAAGTTTAAACCGGCCTTGTGATCTTTAGGATCGGAGATGAAATAAGTTGAACAGAAATAGCGCAGAATTCCGGTCCATGTACAAGGCGCATTAAAGGTTGCATACTCAACGTATTCGGTCTTTGATGCAACGAAGTAGATGGGAAAAGAAGACAAGCAATCTCGTTCAACTTATAAAATTTTCGATCCTTATCTGCCATCATTAAAAAACTAAAAAGGGGGACTCTGTATGATCAGAATTGAAATAGAACTTTTTCTTAAAAACGTTCCTGGTGAACTTGGGAATTTGACGTCTCTTCTTGGAGAATCTGAAATCAATATTGATGCCATAACCATCCAGGATGCATCATCCTATGTGCGTAATTTATTTGAAGCAAGGGGAAAATCCCTTAAAAGGATAGCTTCATCGGCTAATTACAACTCCATACGAAGGGATTCTGCTGAATTTGCCCTTATCCGCATGCTGGTCAATCGGCCTGAAAAGGCAATAGAAATCCTCAAAGCCAATAAATATCTCTTTGACACAAAGGAAGTTATTGCAATTGATATAGAAAATGTCCCGGGGAGATTATCTGAAATAACAAAGGAATTCGGAAAACAGGGAATTAATATAAACTATGTTTACGGCTCGGTTTCATCGGGAGATGCAAAATGTCTTTTTGTTTTCTGCCCCGAAGATATTGAACTTGCCTCAAGAATTTTTCCGGAAAAAGAACAACAATTTTAAAGTATAAGACGGCAGAGACAACTGCCACGAATTTTCATAAGAAATAGCGTGATCTCAAAACGCTATTTCTTCATTTTTTTTTATATGAAACTCCTGTAAAGCACTTTGAATTATAAGAGTTTCATTGTTCGTTGTGAGGCCGTTTAATAGTCTCCAGATCGGCCTCATGGCCGTTATAAGAAAGAGCACTATCTTTGACAGAGTCACTAATGCTTTTTTCATGTTTGTCAGAATCTTTGATTCTTTGAGGCACAGAAGCGTAGTCCGGATCGGTCTCATGACCGCCACAAACTCAATTTTCGGGGGCGGACTAATTTTACATTATCAACAATCAGTATGAGCCCCTTTTAAAATCCAGACCCCTGGAAGTTGAGTTTAAATTGACACGTGCAGGATTTAGGGAACTGGAATAAAATTATCAGCATCCTTCCAGGCTGGGAATTTATCTCTATACTCCTTCAGGGGCTTAAAAGGTATTGTTTCCGTGTGAACGCAGCCTGCAGATGATTTTTGGAAAATTATATTTCCCACTGGATCAATAATTGAAGAATCTCCGCTGTAATCTATGTTGTTTCCATCCTGTCCCACCCGGTTAACGCCTATAATATATGCCTGATTTTCTATTGCCCTTGCTGCAAGCAGGGCTTTCCAGTGCAAAGATCGTATCCCTGGCCAGTTAGCCACAAATATGGCAATATCGTATGTTTTATGATAATTTCGTGTCCACAAGGGAAAGCGCAGGTCATAGCACACAAAGGGACATATTTTCCAGCCTTTGAGATTTACAATAATTCTTTTTGATCCGGGAGTGAAAGTCTTTTCCTCACTGCTGAACCTGAACAGGTGTTTTTTGTCGTAAAAAAACAGTTCTCCAGTTGGTTTTACCCATACAAGACGGTTAAAAAATTTTTTATCTTCTCTTATGATTAAACTGCCGGTAATGTCTGTTTTTGTTTCCTTAGATTTCTTTTTCATCCATGACACACTCTTTCCGTTCATGGTCTGGGCAAGTTTTTCAGCATTCATTGTAAATCCCGTTGTAAACATCTCGGGAAGTACAATAAGATCCGTATCTCTGCTGATTTTATTTATAACTGAATCAAAATGCCCAAGGTTTGAATTAATATCTTCCCAGTAAAGTTCTGTCTGCACGATTGTAATATTAAGATCACGCATATTTTATTCAATTTTAAAAAACAAAACAGCACCGGCATTTTCCATGGGATATGTCAGTGCTGTCCTTTTTTTGCTTTTAAGATTTAACCTGAATAAGCCATTAGAATATAATTTTTCGAATTCCCATTATATATCATAGTATAGAAAGAATTCATGTGGATGGGGACGGCTTTTAACCGGAATCACCTCATTTTCTCTCTTATATTCAATCCATTTGTCAATTACATCCTTTGTAAAAACATCGCCTTTAAGCAGAAAATCGTTATCCTGCTCCAGTGCATCTAACGCTTCTTCAAGGGAACCCGGAGCAGATTCTATTTCGGCAAGTTCTTCCGGGGGAAGATCATAAATGTTTTTATCAAGGGGATCACCGGGATCTATTTTATTCTGAATACCGTCGATCATTGCCATGGTCATGGCAGAGAAGGCCATATAACCATTACATGAAGGATCAGGAGTTCTGAATTCAATTCGTTTTGTGGCAGGAGATTCCGAATACATTGGAATACGTATGGAAGCACTCCTGTTTCTGCTGGAATATGCAAGATTAATTGGTGCCTCAAATCCCGGTACAAGACGTTTGTAGGAATTTGTCGTGGGATTTGTTATTGCGCACAGGGCTTTACAGTGTTTGATAATTCCACCGATTGCATAAAGAGTCATATCAGATACGCCTGCATATTTGTTTCCTGCAAACATGGGTTTTCCGTCTTTCCATATACTTAAATGTGTATGCATACCCGTTCCATTGTCGTCAAATAATGGTTTAGGCATGAAGGTTACCGTATGGTTGTATTTGGAAGCAACGTTTTTCAATACATATTTGAACCATGCAAGCTGGTCTCCCATCTGGAGAAGAGGTTTGAATCTCAAGTCTATCTCCGCCTGTCCTGCCGTTGCAACCTCATGGTGCTGGCACTCCATTTCAATACCAAGGTCTTCAAGGGTAAGCATCATTTCGCTGCGCATATCCTGGTATTTATCATTTGGAGGCAAAGGAAAATAGCCCTGTTTATGGCGAATTTTATATCCTGAATTAGGCATTTCATCAGCCCCTGTATTCCACACAGCTTCAGGAGAATCAATTTCATAAAAAGCTGAATTTGTTTCTGACGCATAGCGGATATTTTCAAAAATAAAAAATTCAGCTTCAGGCCCTACATAAACGGTGTCTCCAAGACCTGTGCTTTTAAGGTACTGCTCTGTTTTTTTTGCGATATATCTTGGATCCCTTGTATATGGCTGACCCGTTGTGGGGTCATGGATATCACCGATGATGGCAAGAGTGGGGACCTCAAAAAAAGGGTCTATTTTCGCCGTGTCAGGATCAGGGAGAACGATCATGTCACTGTTGTCTATCTGCTGCCATGCTCTCATGCTGGAACCGTCAAATCCAAATCCATCTTCAAAAGAAGATTCAGTCAGTTCCCTTAATGGAACTGAAAAATGCTGCCAGGTACCAGGGAAATCCATGTACCTTAAATCCACTACCCTTACTTTGTTTTCCTTTGCCATTGCAATAACTTCTTTTGGTGTCATTTCGTTCTCCTCATGTTTTGTTAAATTAAAATCCGGCCTGATCAGCTGTAACCATTGACGACCAGGCACGGTTTCTCCTCATGCTCTGTTAAATAACGGCCATGATACCGATCCGGATAAGTCCGGATTTGCCCCACGGCAAACTTTTGAAACAGACGTATTAAATTTATGCGCTATTTTTTAAAAAAAGGTTAGAGAGCATCTTTTCCTCTTTCACCCGTTCTTACCCTGATAACCTGATCAACAGGAGTCACAAAGATTTTCCCGTTTCCTATTTTCCCTGTATTTGCAGCAGTACAGATTGCATCTACGATTTCATCTGCCCTGTCTTTACCTGCAATAATATCAATTTTAATCTTGGGAACAAAATCAACGACATACTCAGCACCACGATATATTTCCTTGTGCCCCTTCTGCCGCCCATAGCCTTTTACTTCGGTTATGGTCATTCCCTGAATTCCAATTTCATTTAAAGCCTCTTTTACATCATCAAGTTTAAAAGGCTTGATAATAGCTTGAATTTTTTTCATAAAAACACCTCCATTAACGTTTATTTACTTTTTCTGCCTGTTATTCAATCAAATATCATTGATTATACACATAGGGAAGACTGTCAAGAATGTTTTTTTTTAATTTTTCAACGGCTTCAGGTTTATCAATTTTTTCATCTTCAAGTGATTTTACGTAAAACACATCAACAACCTGGTCAACCTTTGTTGAAATAATTGCCACGCTTACATCCACTCCCTGCCTGTACAGTGTATTTGTTATTGAAAATAAAAGTCCTGGAAAATCCTGTGTAAACAATTCAACGATAGTAAAAAAACTTGAGCTTTCATTGTCAATATTCACACGATCGGGCCTTGCTTCTATTCCTGATGGTACGATAATTTCTTTGGGGATTTTTGCATTAAGCCTGTCAAGGAAATGATCATCATCAATGGCAGTATTGATATCTTTTTCTATTTTATGCCATTTTTCATTTTCAAATATTCTGTCTTCCGGAGGCATGACCTTAAAAATATTTAAAGCGACATTCTCACTCCACACATATGCATGGGAACCTAAAATATTAATATTGTTCATAAAGAAAACCCCGGCCATTTTGGAATAAAACCCCGGTCGATTACTGCTGCAGGTTACAATAGTTCTTATTTCCGAGTCCTCATTTTTCATCACTTCCCACAAAAAATTTTTACTTCCCCTTTTTTTATACAGAGTGAGATGCTCAATAATTTCTTCCGCTGAGACATAAAGCAGGTATCTTGGCGGCATGGAATCAAGTTCTTTTTCTAAAAGGGATGCTTCCCATTGATCTTTTTTAAGATTTATTATCTGTTTCTTTTTTTCCTGTATGGTCCTGGAGGCTTTTCTTGTTGCAAGCTCTCCTTTTTTTAAAATTCCAAAAGTTTTAAGAAAAAGATCTCTTAAAAGGTTTTCCGTCCAGTCATTCCATGCTTTTGGGCCAGTTGCCATTGAGTCGGCAACGGTGAGCAGATAGAGCATCCTCAGCCTTCCGATTTTTTCTATTCTACTTGCACAGAATATGGCCGTTTCTTCATTGCTGATATCACGCCGTGTTGCTATTTTGATTAAAAAAAGATGATTTTCTATTAAAAAAACAATATCTTCAATCTCATTAATTTTATAGCCCGAACGTTTTAATATAGTGCGTGCAATTTTACCGCCTCTTTTAGAGTGTTCCAGATCAGGGTTTCCTTTACCGATATCGTGGAGAAGAGCTGAAAGGAGCAGAATTTTTTTATTTCTGATTTCCCTGCAGATTGTGGAATAGAATTCTTTTGTTTTAAATGAATTCATTATCTGGACTATTCTTATGGAATGTTTATCCACCGGAAAAAGGTGATACTGGTTGTACTGAATTTTATTTGTTATTAAAGAAAATTCAGGGATGAAACGATTAAGCAGTCCCGTTGAATGCATTACATTCAGTACATTAAATTCCCATAACGACGATGAAAGAATTTTTTCAAAAGCCTCTACATTGGTTTTGTCCTTTCTGAATTTGGCATCCACAAGATAGGTAAATTCACCAACTATACGTCTTGCTTCCATGGATAACGGCATTTTTAACCGCCCGCTTTCAACAAAAATTTTCATCAGCAGATCAGGATTTTCAGGGATCATCTCCATGGAAGTAAAATTCAGCCTTCTTTTCTTTATCTCAATTCCATGTGCCTGTGTTTTTTTTGAAAAATATAATATTTTTTTTGTTTTTTTGGAAAGCAGTATATCTTCGGTGAGAACCTGATTGATCTGTTTTAAAAAATCCATTCTTGCGTGGAGCTCACCCATGAAAATTTCAACACCTTTAAGGCCTTTTTTCCCCCTGAAATTCAAAAATTTTGCCACGTCCATCTGATGTTCGAAATGGAGCTGATCACATTTTCTTCCCGTAATATAATGAAGCCTGTTTCTTATATTCCATATGAAATCAAGGGTTTTTTCAAGTGTCCGGTATTCTTCGTGGGAAAGAAAACCGTAGTATTCAAGATCTTTTCGTACCCTTGTATTTGAAGTAATATGGGCATACCATAGAAGTGTATGATAATCTCTGAGACCGCCATGACCTGATTTTAAGTTGGGCTCTAACAGATAAGTCGAATCCCCAAAGGCAAGATGGCGTTTTTTCCCATGCTCTATAATTTCATTAAGACTTTTTTTCTGATATTTTTTTGACAGTTTTTTTCTGAATTCCTCCATTAAACGGGAATATATATGGGAGCCGCCGCATATGAATCTTGCATCAAGAAGTGTGGTTAAAATATCAAACCGCTGCCACGCCATGCTGATACATTCCTTAATTGACCTTACGGCGTATCCTGTTTCAAGATGTACATCCCACAGCGGGTAGAGAATTTCCTTGATAAACTCTTCGGCTTCTTGCGGTATTTTCTTATCAAACAGGATCAGAAGGTCAACATCTGAATGTATGCATTGTTCCTCCCTTCCGTATCCACCAAGTGCAATAAGGGCAACCGGATTGCCGGAACTTGTCATTTTATGGGCAAAACCGCTTTTTTCAAAAACAGCATGAAAATACTCATCAAGGACTCCGGCAAATTTTTTAACAAATTCCGGTTCTTTATTATCGAGAAACCCTGCAATAAGATTTTCCCGTTTTTCGATCAGTATTTCCGTTTCGTTTTCCATTATTTTATTTTGCACTCTAAAACCCATCTTTAAATGCCAATCAATTATTAGACGTATATTTAAAAAATTATGGTAAAAAACAAACAGGATATTATTTAATGCCCTGATTCATGAACATGTGCTTCTGTTGATCCAACCGATTTCTATTTAAGCAACATGTGTGCCGGTATATATAAACATTTTTTTGGCCTGTTTAACGGGGGCTTTGAATCTTATATCAGGTTTTATCTAAAAAAGCACACAAGTTTTTCACAAAAACGTTGCCTGAAAGAATACTGTTTTGTAATTAAATTCATACAACTCTGATAGAATGGCCATGAGACCATTCTATATTTGTCATTCTGTATTTTACGATTATCCTTAAATTACAGAATTAACAAATATAAATATTCGATCTCATAATGTAAAATTTGGCCTGGGCTTCATATTCGAACTGCAAAACCATACCCATGCGGGATATACCCGCAACCCATCTGCTTTTTCTCAATTTCTTGTTTTCCGTAGGTCAGGTAAGGATCGGAGATGAAATAAGTTGAAAGGAGTGAGGCGCTAATGCAGTGAGCAGGCCAAAATGACGAAGATGGAGTGCGAGCCGAATATTTACTAACATTAGGAGAGGTTGACTGGTTTTTCTATATCCATGAACAGATCATGCATTGGGAATAAAGCATGGAGTCTTTTGTATATGGCTGCCATGCCCTTTTGAGCAAAATTCAGGTTGTATGGAATTATATGTAGGAAAAGAGTTAAACTCTATACCGGGTTTTTTATTACAAGATTTTGTATAAAAAATTCTTATAACGGCCATGAGGCAGATCTGAACTGCGTTACAGCGCCTCAAAGAATCAAAGATTCTGGCAAACATAAAAAGAGCATTTGTGCTTTGTCATAAATGAGCTCTTTCTTATAA
>WGCX01000280.1 GCA_015493575.1 Desulfobacteraceae bacterium
CCTTTTAATATGACCCACCTGATTGTCTTCACTCCCCCAGTTCAGGGAACTTGCCCCGTGAACATCGATTTTTTCCTTTGCAAACCATTCAACACCATTTGCAAATGCAAATCCGCCGCAGATGGAAAAAAGTGCGGATATCGAGGTTCTCATTTTTGCATAACGCTTTGACACTGAAGCAAGGCGGGGATTGTCGTGGGTCTCGGCAAAATGAATCATATGTCCGTATTTTAAAGAAAAATCAAAGGCAGATGTAAGGTAGTGTTCAATCCGATTTTTTTCATAATTCTGGAACAGTTCAGAATATGCCCAGTTGAAATTTGCCCTGTCAAGGAGACTGCGTGTTGCGTCTATTCCACCGCCAAGGCCTTCAAGCAGAAAAACAATATCAGGGTATTCCTGCCTTACCCTTGCCACAATATACTCCCAGGCATCAACGGGAATCATATATCCGGCATCGCACCTGAATCCGTCAACCCCCCTGCGGCACCAGAAAAGAAAAATATCCGCCATATACTGCCACAGATCCTGTTTTGAATAGTCAAGCCTTGTTAAATCAGCCCATTCAACGCCCCATGCACCGGGGACCTCTATTTTCCCATCCTCACCCCGGACGAGCCATTCAGGGTGTGTGTCGTGGATCACAGCAGCCCAGCCCGTATGGTTTATTGCAATATCAAGTATGATATATCCGGAATAGAAATGCACTTTGTCAACAAGTTCCATGAATTGCTCCATGGGTGTTGCAGAAGGATCAAATTCAGCAAGTGCAGGATCAACATCAGTGAAATTTAAAGCAGCATAGGGGCTGCCGAATCGTCCCATGCGGGCGTAGGTTGTGGGAGTTGGATGGATTGGAAGAAGCTGCAGAGCCCTGCAGCCAAGTTCGGAAAAAATAAATTCAACTTCCCCTGCAAGATCCCTGAATTTACCTGAACACGGGATAACTGTAAAACCCTTTTTATCAAGCTCTTCAAGAAATATTGTTTCCTTGCGGGATTTTATTTCAGAAAAATATTTTGAGGCTCCGAACTGACGGACAAATGCATTATAAATAATATTTGCACAGCATGATCCGGGTGCTTCAACATTTATAACGGTGTTTCCGTCCACGGGCCAGATGGGAGTTGCCGTGTTTGTTGTTAAAAAAAAACATTTTGCCTGGAAACGTCCTGTTTCATGGAGGGCAAGGCGGATGGAAAACAGGGTCTCCGTCTTTTTTGTCATCTTGATATCATGCCATTCCCCATGCACCTTTATCCTGCCAAAGTCAATTTTTTCTATAATTTCCTTTCTTGCCACAGATGCCCTGCCAAGATTTGTTCTGATCCATGCATCGCCTTTAAGATCTGCAGGAACCTTAAGGGTAAAACTGATACAGTCTCCGCAGAACATCACAATTGATCTGCCGGGCGCAGGTTCCTGAATAAGCACTACAGAAGAAGTATCCATAATTTTTCTTTTTGTCTGTTCCTTAATTTGTCAAAATCTTTGATTTTTTCGCTGGAGCCTGTCTTCATGCTCCGGCTTTGCCGGTTATTTCCAGCCTCCGATTAAATGAAGATGAAGGTGGAAAATCATCTGGCCACCGCCTTTTTCAACATTGAATAAAAGTTTGTATCCGGATTTATCAACGCCTTCCTGTTTTGCCATATCCCTTGCAATCATAAACATCCCGCCTATTGTTTCACTGTCATTTTCAGTGATATCGTTTATGCTTCTGATGTGTCTTTTGGGCACGATGAGCAGATGTACAGGCGCATGTGGATGGATATCCCTGAAAACAACAAAAGAATCATTTTCAAAAAGAAATTCAGAAGGAACCTCACCCTTGACAATTTTGCAGAAAAGACAGTCATTCATCATAAAATACCTCCTTTAATTCGATGTTCAATTTTTCACAACATATTTATATTACATATTAAATATAACTGCAATAAGGCCGATCCGGAGACTCACAGACAGCCTCAAAGAATCAAAGATTCTGACAAAGATAGCAACTCTTATATTAAGAAGAAACTTTACAGGAGTTTCTTATAACCGCCATGTCCTTCGGACACAAAATCAGAGATTTTGACAAAGCATGAAACTCCACACTGAAGGCCGCCGGGAACAGGTATTGCCCTGAACGGATTAAATGGCAGTGGGTCACAGGACGTGACAGGAGCTGCCATTTCCCTCGGAGCAAATCATGGATGATTTGCGAGAATGAGTGAAGGGTAATACCTGTTCCCGACGGCCGGATCGAAGCGAGTTTCATATAAAACCCCCATGAGGCAGATCTGAACTGCGCTGCGGAGCCTCAGAAAATCATAGATTTTAACATAAATTCATTTATTTTTGTATTTCATCAATTTCTTCCATTAAATTTTCCATCATAATGGTTGCTTTGCCCTGGAGAAAGATATCTGTAACAGAATCTGTGTAGGCTGATTTTTCAGTATTAATCTCTATGATCTGTGCACCCTCGTGTTTTGCAATTTTTGGAATCATATTGGCAGGGGCAACTTCTCCGGTTGTGCCAACAAGTATAAAAAGGTCTGCCTTGTCAGCTTCAAAAAAAGATTTTGAATGAGCAGGTTCAGGAATAGATTCTCCAAAAAACACTGCATCGGGTTTTAAAATTCCATTGCATTTTTCACAGAGTGGAGGAAGTTTGTCAAGATTAACCCTGTCCGTATTAATTTTGTCATCGCATTTAAGGCATACAAGTTTTCTGAAAGATCCGTGAAATTCATGAACCACTTTACTTCCTGCTTCATGGTGAAGGCTGTCAACGTTCTGGGTTATAATTCCGTGAAGCAGGTTCCTCTGCTCAAGTTCGGCAAGTGCATAATGGGCTGCATTGGGTTTTACATTTCCAAAAAGATCAAAAAAAAGTTCCTTGATTATCTGCCATGATTTTTCAGGAAATCGTGTAAAATAGCTTATATCAAAGTTTTCAGGGTCGTATTTGTTCCACAGCCCGTTTTTTCCCCGAAAAGGGGGTATTCCGCTTTCAACGGATATCCCGGCTCCTGTGAATGCTATGCAGCGTTTCGATGAAATTATCATTTCAGCAGCTTTTGTAAACATAACGCAAAATCCTTTCCGTTTAAATGAGTTTTTTAATTTTATTAATTATGAATTTTATTATTTTCGGTTTGCTGTAAAATTATTTTTGAGCGTACCCTCAAGATAGGTACTTTACCGGAAAGCTGCATTAATGTATAGTAAAAACAATTAAGGATTGGAGATGAAATAAGTTGAACAGAAATAGCGCAGAATTCCGGATGGCAGTTTTTTTTTATAAGAAAGAGCTCACTTTTTACAAAGTAACTGATGCTCTTTTTATGTTTGTCAAAATTTTTGGTTTTTTGAAATACAGAAACGCAGTTCAGATCTGCCTCATGGCAGTTATAAGGAGTGTATATCATGATAAAAGCAAAAGATATTATGAAAACAAGTATTATAAGTGTTACACCTGATACAGGGATATCAAAAGCTGTAAAAATTCTTCTCGATAACCATATAAACGGGGTGCCGGTGGTCAATGAGCAAAATGAACTTGTGGGCATACTCTGCCAGAGCGATCTTATATTTCAGCAGAAAAAAATGTCGGTGCCACCTATTTTTACTATTTTAGACAGTATTATCCCATTGTTTTCATCCAGAAAACTCGAAGAAGAACTGCTGAAAATATCGGCTGCATCCGTTGAACAGGCCATGGCAGCAGAACCTGTGACAGTGACACCTGAAACACCGATATCTGAAATAGCAAGTCTCATGGTGGAAAAACATTTTCATACAATTCCGGTTGTTGATGGTACAAAGCTTGTTGGAATCATCGGCAAGGAGGATATATTGAGGCACGTTAATTAGGGAACTTCCAAAAAATAAAAAATGGAGTTAAAATTTGGGACAGACAAAAAAAGAATTTTTAACAATTCAGGAACTGGCTGAAAATCTTGCAACATTTGCAATTAACAGGGATGAGCTTAAAATGCTTATCCAGGCCATTCCTGAAAATATGGACCTGAATCTCACTGCCGTGGAATATGAACTGCAGATATTAAAAATCTTAAGTGTTGGATGGGCAATTTCTTTTTATATGCCTGAAGGGGAGTATAAAACAAAATCAGTACAATTTTTTTGGGACCACATAAGGGAGATCTCAAACAGCATATCAAATCTTACAGGAACAAGTACAGGCCGGGAAATAGATTATTTTGCCATACTGAAAGAGCGTCTTGATATGTACCTTCAGGCAATGGAAAAAATTCCCAAAGGCCAGAACGACCCTTCGTGTGTCATGGGACCTGCATTTGCAGCTGCATGTAATAGTGACCTTAATGCCGCTGCAATTCTTACAGGGACAAAAATGTTCACAATAAGTCTTGGCGGAGTAAGAGAATATCTTGATTCAGTGGAGATAAAAGAGTAGATAGTAAAAAATGTCAGAAACCACTTTTTACTCGATTATCAAGTTTTTATCGAACATTAAAGATTTAAGAGGGTCAGGCTTTCCTTATTGTCATTATCTCAATTTTTGAGGTTAACATATATTTATAGTTTGATAACAACGAATAAGAA
>WGCX01000281.1 GCA_015493575.1 Desulfobacteraceae bacterium
ATAAGCCTTGATTCCCTTATCTGTTTTGTTGCCGTTAAAGCATTTTTTTCAATTGTTCAAGTGCTTCATCTGACATTGAAAAAGAATGCGCGGCAGCGGGAAAGCCCGTATCAATAACATCTTTTTTGTATTCTTTTAAAGCATCAATAATTACGGGTCTTATCTTTGTGTACTGTTTTACAAATTTTGGTACAAATTTATCAAACAGACCTATCATATCATGGGTTACAAGCACCTGACCGTCAACATCGCTGCCTGCTCCTATTCCTATAACAGGCACCTGCACAGTTTCGGCAATTATTTTTCCAAGGGGTGCCGGAACAGCCTCAAGAATTATGGAAAAAACACCTGCATCTTCAATTGCCTTTGCATCATCCACAATTTTTTTGGCAGCAGCTGCATCTTTTCCCTGCATTTTAAAACCTCCAAGGGCGCTTGCAGTCTGTGGGGTTAGTCCAATGTGTCCCTGTACAGGAATGCCTGCCTTTACAATTGCTTCAATGGTTGGGGCAAAGTCAGTCCCGCCTTCAAGTTTAATAACATCACATCCTCCCTCTTTAAGCATTCTGCCGCTGTTTATAATGGCATCTCGTATTGAGGTGTTATAACTCATAAAAGGCATGTCGCCCACGACAAGGGCATTTTTGCAGCCCCTGACAACGGCCTTGATGTGATGGATCATATTTTCCATGGTCACGGCAACGGTGCCGTCAAGCCCCATGACCACCATACCGAGAGAGTCCCCCACAAGAACTATGTCAATCCCCGCTTCATCGGCCATTAATCCAAAGGGGTAATCATAGGCAGTCACCATGGTAAGCTTGCGATGATCTTTTTTAGCCTGTTTAATATCATTAATTGTTATTTTTTTACCACCCATTTAAATTCCTCCTGTTTTATTGTTTTATTTAGAACCACTGATTTTTTGAGGTGCTGTAACGCAGTTCAGATCGGCCTCATGGCAGTTATTGGAAATGTGACTGATAAGTTTCAACAAGTGCTGTCAGTGTCTTATTTACAGGCACCATGGCACAACCCGATTGTTCAGCAAGACTGACAATAGCCCCGTTAATTGCACCAATTTCTGTTTGCCGTTTATGGTCAATATCCTGTCCCATGGACGACCTGTTGGTTCCGGTCGCCCCTGCAACTTTAAAAACCTGATCTGCCATATCCTCCGGAAGCATTATTCCCTGGGCAGCTGCAACGGCTACAGCCTCTTTTACAGCTTCTCTTACAAGGGCTTTTGTGGATTCAAGATCAAGAATCCCGCCGTTTTTTATTCCTGTAAGGGCGGTAATGGAATTAATTCCCACATTAATGATAAGTTTCTTCCATACCACAGGTTTAACATCTTCCACTGCCCGGGTTTCAATACCGGCCTTATTGAAGGTGTCCACGATATCTGCAAGTCCCTTATTTTTTCCACCTGACCACATACCGATGACCGTTGGGCCTTTTCCTGCGTGTCTGATATGACCGGGTCCAATCATGGTTGCGCCGTGGGAGGTGGTTCCCGCAACAACTCTTCCCGGATCAATGATTTGTGTCATCACATCGGCATTTCCCATTCCGTTCTGCAGTGTCAGGACGAGCGTTTTATTTCCAATGAATTTATTGGCTGTTTCAGCTGCTTCAGGGGTCTGGTTTGATTTAACAAAAATGATAACAAGATCCGATTTTTTTACCGTTTTTTCACTGAATTCAGCTTTAATTTTAACAAAACGGGTTTTACCGTCAAGTTCAATGCCAAGACCATTTTTATTTATGGCATTGACATGTTCCTTCCATATATCAAGAAGACAGACCTTCTCTCCTGATTCAGTAAGAAGAGCTCCAAAAAGACTTCCCATGGCTCCTGCGCCGATAATGGTGATATTCATTTATTTTCTCCATTTGAATAATTTGTGTTCAGTTTCTGAATTTCAGCCATATAACATGATTTATGCTTTTTATCTATCTTTTTTTTACGAGGGCCATGAAGCTGACATGATTTTAATTATAAAATCTGCCATATTTTTTTCAAAACCACTATCATCATGATCAATGCAGGAACTTGATAATTAAAAATTAAATGAACTATTATCTTGACATTGAGGGCACTATAATAACTCTTAATATCCAGATACCACAGGAAAAATCATAACAAAGAGATGGATAAAACTCATATGGCATGCAGAGACTGTAATATTGGAAAAACAAAGGGAGCAGAAGAAGAAGATGAGTCTGAAAGAGTTGTTTGAAAATAAAGACAGAGAAGCTGCAGTCATTCTGTCCATCCGGGAGGGTTACTCTTTGAAGCAAATTGCTGATTTTTTTTACAGCTATCAATTGTTTTTTTTTATATGAAACTCGCTTCGATCCGGCCGTCGGGAACAGGTATTACCCTTCACTCATGTATGCATTCGCATCTCTTCGAGCCTCGCAAATCATCCATGATTTGCTCCGAGGGAAATGGCAGCTCCTGTCACGTCCTGTGACCCACTGCCATTTAATCCGTTCAGGGCAATAC
>WGCX01000282.1 GCA_015493575.1 Desulfobacteraceae bacterium
ATTTTGGACAGTGCTTTATATTCGCCTATTTGGAACTGTAAAAGCATACCAAAACGGGCGATGCCCGCAACCCATTTACCTCTCCCAAATTTCTTGTTTTTTTTGACAGGAATTGAGGAGTAAGGCACTAATGCTATTATGAAGGCCAAAATAGGCGAAGATAAAAGTGCTGACCGAATATTTACGTACCTGCTACGGTTTTTTCTTGAGGATAGTATCCTTCAGCCAGTTTTTATCATCTTTTTCAGGATAGTCTATTGTAAAGTGAAGTCCCCTGCTCTCCTTGCGCTCAAGTGCGGATCGAATAATCAGATCAGCAAGGGTTGCAAGGTTTCTAAGCTCAATCAGATCTGCTGTAATCCTGAAATTCCAATAATATTCATCTATTTCCATTAAAATATTTTCAATTCTTCTTAAGGCACGGTTAAGACGCTTATCCGATCTTACAATGCCCACATAGTTCCACATCAGTGTACGTATCTCATCCCAGTTATGGGAGACCACAATGACTTCATCACTGTCCGTGACACCTGTTTCATCCCAGACCGATATTTTTGTAACAGGTGTTCTGTTCCCTGACCTTAATTCCTTAATTGCCTCTGCGGATGCACGGTCAGCATAAACCAGGGCCTCAAGAAGTGAATTACTTGCAAGGCGGTTGGCACCGTGCAGTCCTGTGCATGCGGTTTCTCCTGCAGCATAAAGTCCCTTGATATCAGTTCTTCCGTTAAGGTCAGTTGCCACTCCACCGCACATATAATGCGCAGCAGGCACAACGGGAATCGGCTCCTTTGTCATGTCAATGCCGAAATCAAGGCATTTGCCGTAAATATTGGGAAAATGATCTTTAATAAAATCAGAATCTTTATGGGAAATATCAAGGAACACGGATTCATCACCGCTTTTTTTCAGTTCCGTATCAATTGCCCTTGCAACAACGTCCCTGCATGCAAGTTCCTTATCAGGAGAATATTTTTCCATGAAGCGCCTGCCGCGGGTATCCTTTAAAATTGCTCCTTCTCCCCTTACAGCTTCTGATATTAAAAAATTTTTTGCATCGGGATGGAAAAGGCATGTGGGATGAAATTGAACAAATTCAAGATTTGCAACTGAAGCTCCGGCCCTGTATGCCATTGCAATACCGTCTCCCGTTGCAATATCAGGATTACTTGTGTACCGGTAAACTTTGCCGGCTCCTCCCGTGGCAAGAAAAATTATCTTTGCAGTAAAAGTCTCAATTTCTCCTGTTTCATTATTTAACACATAGGCACCGCAGCAGTAATTTTTCTGATTTTTAACAATCAGACCGCTTCGCATACTGGTTGAAAATGTAATTAAATTAACGGCAATCCGATCCTCTAATATCTCAATATTATCATGCTCTTCTGCCCTGCCTGCCAGTACCCGCTCTATCTCTTTTCCCGTTAAATCATGGGCATGGACAATCCTTTTTCTCGAATGCCCTCCCTCCTGGCCCATTGCAAGGATTTTACCTTCACCTTTATCCCCTTCTTCCATATTAAACTTTGCGCCCATTGCAATTAATTCCCGAATTCTGTCAGGTCCGTTCTTTATAACCATCTCTGTTACTTCTCTGCTGCACAGACCGTCACCTGCAGCAAGGGTATCAGATATATGAAGATCAAAGGAATCTGTTTTACCGAAAACAGTTGCAACCCCGCCCTGGGCAAGGGCTGTGTTGCTTCGTTGAACATTTTTTTTTGTGATAATGGTAACACTGCCATGATCGGCAACTTTAAGTGCAAAACTTAAACCTGCGACACCACTGCCTATCACAAGAAAATCCGTTTTATGTATCATGATGATTATATGCCTTTTTTTATTTTTTTATAAGAAAGAGCTCATTTTTGATAAAGTAATAGATACTCTTTTTATGTTCATTAATAGGCACTGTAACGCAGTTCAGATCCGCCTCATGGCGGTTATAACAGAGAATTTTTCCGTTTTCTGCCAGTGCCTATTCCAAGCAAAATTCCAATGAGCAGAACTCCGCTGCCGCTTAAAAACCACTTAATATCACTTTTCCTAAGCTGTTTTTCCAGAAAACTAATGCGAACCTGCTGCTTTTTAAAAAGAGCTGCTGTTTTCCTGTACTTTTTCTCAAGTGTAAGAAAATCCGCCGATTCCTTTTTTAAACGATAATAAGCCACTTCAATGGTTTTACTCTGCTTGGCTTTTTCATCGAGAGCCAAGTTCGTTTTTTTCACATTTTCAAGGGATTCAGACAACTCTTTATTCTGCTGTTTTAATTTGCTGACAAGGAGGGACACCGGCACCTTATCTGTAATAAAACGGGTTAAGACCCATCCAACTTTACCCGAAAAGGTTTTTACATTGGACCATCCATCTTTGCTGTCAAGCATTTCAAGGCTGTCGCCTGATTTAATCATTGCGATAATTTTATGATCCCGGCCAGGACCTGTGCGCATGGTTATTTTCATTACACCTTTAACATAAACAGTCTCTGCTGCTGCATAACCTGAAATAAAAAATATTATCATAAGCATTGAAATTAAATATCCCGTTATTGGCTTCATAATCCTCCTTTTATATTTCTTTACTGAAAGTGTCCGGTGCCATGTATATGCAAATGGACTTATTTTCTCTGTCTATTCTGTTAAGGATCGAAAATTTTATAAGTTGAACGAGATTGCTTGTCTTCTTTTCCCATCTACTTCGTTGCATCAAAGGCCGAATACGTTGAGGATGAACCTTTAATGCGCCTTGTACATGGGGTAGGAATTCTGCGCTATTTCTGTTCAACTTATTACATCTCCGATCCTAATTCTCTATGTATTAACACTGGATTTTAAATTGATCAATATGAAAATAAATTGGGCCAGAGACGTACAGCCAACTCCTGTAATTTACGATACAAGAGCATGAGTTTCACATTAAGAAATTACATGGAAAAAAGGATAACAAATACTGCTTGCAAAACATACCAATATTCACTATGTTAAATGCTATCATATGATATTATTATTTTAGGGAAGCTCCAGCACAATTCCTTCAGGAGTAAAAGTTGGCTGCGCACCTTTGGCCCTTATATTTGTTGTTGGGCTGTGATCTAAACTGACACATAAATCAAAATATACTCGCGGACATTCATGTCAAGTTGTGTTGATTTAACTCGGGAGAACCAGGGTTTCATGGAAATCGATTTTAAAAATTCTTCACCTGATTCGTCAGATATGAAAAATTATAAAGCTCTTTTCAGGCTGGCGCAATCCATCCGTTTATACCCTGATATTAACAGCCTCCTTGAATTTATCACTAATGAAATTCTTAAATTGATCAACGTGGGGGGATCAACAATTCTTCTTCTTGATGACGAAAAAAAAGAGTTTTTTTTCATTGCCGCATCTTTTGCAGATCAAAAAATAAAAGAGAAAATAACAAATATTCGTTTCCCAGTGGACAGGGGAATTGCAGGAAGAGTATTAAAAACAGGCATGCCTGTTATTGTTTCCGACACAGGATCAAACCAATATTTTTTTGATGAGATCGACAGAGTATCAGGATTTAAAACTTTCAATATGATAGATGTGCCCATAAGAATACATGACAGAACCATCGGGGTGTTGTCCGCTGTAAATAAAAAAGAAGGTATGTTCAATGATCAGGATATTGAACTTTTATCTGCAGTGGCAGATACCATTGCCCATCCCATAGAAAATACAAGGATCAATGAAAAGCTTGCCCTTTCATATGAGGAAGTAAAAAGCCTTAACAATGCAAAAGACAAGGTGATCCATCATCTATCCCATGAGCTTAAAACGCCTGTTTCCGTATTGGATGCATGCCTTGTTATTATTGAAAGAAAACTTGGAAATTCAAAAACAGATCACCTTGAAAAAATATTTAAAAGGGCGAGGAAAAACATTCAGCGACTCCTTGAAATGCAGTATGAAATCGAAGATCTGCTTAAAGAAAAAGATTATACGATTTCCAACCTGTTATCGCGTCTTCTTGATGCATGCACAGATGAACTTGAAATGCTCATCACAGAGGAGATGGGCGGAAGTCTTGTGATCGACAGAATCCGGGAAAGGATAGAGGAATTATTCGGTCCCGGGGAATCTGTTCCTGAAAAGATCAGGGTTGATCAATTTGTTGATAATATGCTTGGGAAAATAGGCTTGAGATTCAGCCGGAGAAACTGCAGGATACTCAAGGATATCAGTCCAGTTCCCCGGGTTTTAATCCCCGAAGATGTTCTGATGAAAATTTTTGAGGGGCTCATAAAAAATGCAGTTGAAAATACGCCGGAAAAAGGAGAAATTAAAGTATCTGTAAAAAAAGAAAAAAACGGTTGCCTTTTAATTGTTGAAGATTTTGGTGTGGGCATTAAAGAGGAAAATATGAAACTGCTTTTTGAAAATTATTTTACAGCCTATGACACGGATTCCTATTCTACCCGCAGGCCATATGATTTTGGAGCAGGCGGCAGGGGATTTGACCTTTTAAGGATGAAATTATTTTCCGAACAATACAATTTTCACATGGACATTTCTTCCACAAGGTGTCACCATATAAATGAAAACTTTCCCTGTCCCGGAGATATTGATAAATGTGATAAATGCAGATCGATAAGCGAATGTGCAAAATCAGGGGGTACCGTTGTTTCGGTTTTTTTCCCTGGTGAGGACAGTAAAAACATCCTGTCCGAAAAGTTTTAAACTGATTTCAAAATGTAAAGTGATTTCCAAAGCAGGCGATGCCAGTAACCCATTTGCCTTTTCCCGATTTCTTGGTTTTTTTGACAGGAATTGAGGAGTAAGGTTAAGGTACTCAATGATCACTTATGTGCAGAAAAACAATAATAAAATGAAATTCTGGAAAAAAAAGAAAAATATGCAGAAAAATAATAAAGCCGCTGTTCCCGATCATTTTTTCCGGGAAATAGATATTGAATTTTTAATGCATGAGCTCAAAGGTCCCATTTCGGTCATTGAAGCCGGCATGAAAACAATTTTAAAAAAACAGGAAAAATTCGGAAAGCTTTCAGTAAAACAGAAAGCAATCATTGAACGGTCGCTTAGAAACAGCATAAAGGCAAGAAAAATGATCTATGGCCTGCTTGAAATCGGAAGATCTGAAGCCGATTGTTTTGAATGTAAATGTTTCATGCTGTCCGAATCTTTATACCCCTGCATTATGGAATCCCTTGAAGCTTCAGGATGCGATATATTTGACGGGCCTTTACCCATTGAAGACAGGAAGGCCATGGGTGATATCCTTGAAAAAAATAACGTTAAACTTAATATCCCGGATACAATATGGGAGATTCCAATATTTCAGGATGAGTTTAAATTCAGACAGATAACAGGAAATCTCATTGGAAATGCCATTCACCACAGGAAAGAATCCATTAAAATAAAAGCTGAGATCCACGATAATTTACTGGCAATTGACGTGGTTGATGATGGTCCCGGCATTGCACCGGAGGATCACAAAATAATTTTCGAGAGATACAGGCAGAGCAGGACAGCAACTCCTACCAATCGTTCGGGCCATGGACTTGGGCTTGCAGGGTCATACATTCTGGCAAAAAGGCTTAATGGCGACATTGAAATCATAAAGCACAAGGGAAATGGTGCTGTGTTCAGGCTGACCATACCTGTTGCTCCTGCACTACCGTAACTGATCCGGCCTTTCATCAACAACCCTTGCAGCCTTGCCCGTACTTCTTTCAATAGTCCCAGGTTCAACAAGTCTGACATCAACCCTTATGCCGAGGTTCCCCTTTATATGGGACATGATTTTTGATTCTGTTTCATATCTTTTAGCCCTGTTATGTGCGTAAATTTCCTTGTTTGCTTCAACCTGAATTATTAATTTGTCAAGATGTCCCCTTTTTCTCACTATCAGTCTGTACTGAGGGGCAACCTCCTCCATGTCGAGCAGAAAAGATTCAATCTGGGAGGGGAACACATTAACACCGTTGATTATAAGCATGTCATCTGTCCTGCCTGAGATCCTCTCCATTTTAACAAAAGTCCTTCCGCAGGGGCAGTCTTCCTCCACAAATCTTGTGATATCCTTTGTCCTGAACCTTATCAACGGCATGGCCCGGCGCTGCAGAGAGGTTAAAACAAGCTCTCCTTTTTCTCCTGCCGGAACGGGTTCAAGTGTTGCAGGATTAACAATTTCAGCAAGATAATGATCTTCATTAATATGGGAACCATTTTGAAACCTGCATTCATACGCCATTCCAGGTCCGCCCATTTCAGTTAACCCAAAAATATCCATGGCTTTTATTCCCATGCGCTCTTCTATTGTCAATCGTATTTTTTCACTCCACGGTTCTGCGCCGAAAATTCCAAGTCGCAAAGGTAATCTTTTTATATCAATACCCATTTCCAAAGCTTTCTCAGCAATGGTAAGGGCATAGGAAGGGGTCGAGCATAAAACACTGGTTTTAAAATCCTGCATGAGACTTACCTGGAGTTCCGTGGAACCTGTACTGATGGGAAGGGCAGTTGCATTTATGCGAGCAATTCCCTGGTGCAGCCCGAGTCCTCCTGTAAAAAGCCCGTAGCCATAGGCATTCTGTACAATATCATGTTCACGCACACCATATGCCCACAGACACCTTGCAACGCATTCAGACCAGTCATTTACATCTTTTTCCGTATAAAGTGCTGTAACGGGTTTGCCTGTGGTGCCGGATGATGTGTGTATCCTGACGGCCTCTTTGATGGGAACAGCGCATATACCAAATGGATAATTATCTCTTAAATCGTTTTTAACAGTAAAGGGAAGTTTAACAATATCTTTAATATTTTTTATATCATCTGCCGAAATTCCCTTTTTCTGAAATAACTGCCGGTAAAAAGGTACCCTGGCAGTTACCCATTCCACGGTTTCCTTTAATTTTTCCAGCTGGAATTTTCTTAATTCATCCAAGGGCATGCATTCAAATTCATTATTCCATGGCATAAATTTTCCTCGTCAAATATTTTGGAATCCAAGCATCTCTTCGGCATGATTTATGGTCGCAGGAGTAATTTCTTCTCCTCCAATCATTCTTGCAATTTCGTTTATCCTGTCTTTTCTGTCCTTTAATGGGAAAATGGCAGTTGAAGTCCGGCCGTTGACCACACTTTTTTTTATCCTGAAATGACTGGTGCCGTATTTTGCGATCTGGGCAAGGTGGGTGATGCAGATCACCTGGTAGTCAAGGGCAAGGTTTTTTAATTTAATGCCCACTTTTTCAGATGTTTTTCCTCCAATACCTGCATCCACTTCATCAAAAATAAGGGTTTCAAGGGATTCTGTTTCAGAAAGAACAGCTTTTAAAGCAAGAACTACCCTTGAAAGTTCTCCGCCCGATGCAATACGGTTTAATGGCCGTGGTTCCTCTCCGGGATTGGGAGACATGAGAAAACATACTTTATCAATTCCCTTTGCAGAGTATTTAATATTTTCAGCAGGAAATTGATTCAAAGGCTCAATGGAAATTGAAAAACCGGCACCATCCATTTCAAGATCATTAAATTCAGCTTCAACAAGAAACCCTAAGTTTTGTCCTGCGGCTTTTCTTTTTTCCGATAAAACAAATGACTTTTCACGCAGGTCATTTAGAATATTTTCAGCATCTTTTGTCAGTTGATCAATTTCTTTCTTTGTTTCCCGGGTACTGAAAATTTTTTTCTTTAATTCATCATATTTTACAAACAGAGATTCAAGGCTGCCCCCGTATTTTCTTTTCAACTTCTGGACAAGGTCAAGTCTTGATTCGGTTTTCTCAAGTGCTGCAGTATCAAGCTCAATTGTTGAAGCATATGTTCTGAGTTCCTCTGCAAGATCCTGAAGTTCCAGAATAGTCATGGAAATTTTTTCTGTTTTTTCACCAAGAACAGGATCAAGATCATCAATCTTTTCAAGATCATTTTTAACAAGCCCAAGTTGTTCAATGATTGAATTATCAGTTAGATAAAGCGCATTTACAGATCTATTTACAGCATTTACAATCTCGGAACTGTTTTTTAAGCGTTTTTTTTGTTTTTCAAGCTTTTCATCCTCTTTGGGCAGTATTTCTGCGTCTTCAATTTCTTTGATCTGAAACCTTAAAAATTCATTATCATTATCGTTTTTTCCAAGATTTTCCTTAAGTTCTGCGATCTTTTTTTCAAGCATGGAAAATTTATTATACAATCTGCCAACTTCACGGCGCAGAGGAAAAATTCCGGCAAATTGATCCAGAATATCAATATGATTATCCTGCTTTAAAAATCCCTGGTGGGCATGCTGGCTTGAAATTCCCGCAAGATTTTTTGTTACAAGTTTCAGCATGTGCATGGTTGATTGTTTTGAATTAATGAAAAGCCTGTGCCGGCCGCTGGAAGATATGATTCTTCTGATCATGAGGCCTTCTGAAGGATCCATTGCCTGATCTTCCATAATTTTCGCAGCATTGGAGTCGGCATCTATCTCAAAAAAAGCGGAAAGTTCTGCATTTTCTTCACCTGTCCTGACGAGATCCCCTGAAACACGTCCCCCGAGGAGAAGATTAACAGCCTCTATGATGATGGATTTTCCGGCGCCTGTTTCACCGGTTAATACAGAAAGTCCCCTGGAAAATGATATTCTTATATCATCTATTATAGCGAAATTTTTTATGGAAAGCTCAATAAGCATATGGAACTTTTAGCTGATATTTTTTATTTATAGTCAAGCTTTTATATGTCAATTCCGACAACATTAACCAATGCTGATATATTCAACTTACAACAGATTAAATGCCGAGGTATGCTTTTTTTACATCTTCGTTGACAAGAAGATTCTCACCTGTGTCAGATATTGTTATGACCCCGTTTTCCATGACATAACCCCGGTCGGCAACCTGCAGGGCAAGATTGGCGTTCTGTTCCACAAGGAAAATTGTGGTGTTGCTTTCTTTGTTGAATTTTTTTATAATTTCGAAAATCTGTTTGGTAATAATAGGTGCAAGTCCAAGGGAGGGTTCATCAAGGAGAAGAAGTTTTGGCCTTGTCATAATAGCCCTTGAAATGGCAAGCATCTGCTGCTCCCCTCCGCTTAAGGTCCCGCCTGCCTGATTTCGCCTCTCTGCAAGAATTGGAAACAGTTCAAGAACATATTCAAGATCTTGTTTAACCCCTGATTTATCATTCCTTAAAAACGCCCCCATATCGAGGTTTTCCATTACAGTAAGATACGGGAATATCCTTCTGCCTTCCGGGACCTGGCTGATTCCAAGGGCTGCTATTTTATCAGGAGGTA
Source organism: Desulfobacteraceae bacterium (assembly GCA_015493575.1). GTDB lineage: Bacteria > Desulfobacterota > Desulfobacteria > Desulfobacterales > Desulfobacteraceae > WGCX01. The sequence continues at coordinate 9,271 of WGCX01000282.1, forward strand.
ATTTATTAATGGGTTTATCTTTAAAGAGGATCTCACCCTCTCTTGCCGGGACAATACCGGATATAGTCATAAGAGTTGTGGATTTACCCGCTCCGTTGGCCCCGATAAGAGAGATGATTTCACCTTCCTGAATCTCGAGACTTATACCTTTTAAAGCCTGAATATTACCGTAAAAAGCCTGAAGATCTTTTAACTTAAGCATTGATTTCCACCTCTTCTCCAAGATATGCCTTTATAACGACGGGGTTGTTCCTTATATCCTCCGGCAGACCTTCTCCGATTTTTTTACCATAATCCACAACATAGATCCTTTCGGAAAGACTCATAACAAGTTTCATATCATGCTCAATCAGCAATATTGATATGCCTTCCTCGTCCCGTATTTTAAGAATAAGATCATGAAGTCTCTGGGTTTCCTTTGGATTCATTCCCGCAGCTGGTTCATCAAGAAGCAGAAGAAAAGGATCTGTTGCCATGGCCCTTGCAATTTCAAGACGTCTCTGGGCACCATAGGGTAAATTTACGGCAAGTTCATTTACATACATTTCAAGACCAATTTTTTTTAGGATAGAATAACTTTTCTCCGCAATGAACTTTTCTTCAGCCCTTGTGGATTTCCCCCTTAATATTGCCCCCAATACACCTGTTTTTGTTACAGGATGGCATCCAATCATAACATTTTCAAGCACACTCATTGAAGAAAACAGGCGTATGTTCTGAAATGTCCTTGCCAGCCCTTTTCTTGTAACTATATAGGGGTTAAGCCCATTTATTCTCTGGGTTTTTCCATTATGTTCTTTATCCGGACGTGTAATATTAACATCACCGTCAGTTGGTTTGTAAATACCGGTAATACAGTTAAAAAAAGTGGTTTTCCCAGCGCCATTGGGTCCTATTAAAGCGACAATTTCGCCTTTATCTATAAAAAGATCAAGGTTATCAATCGCCTTTAAACCGCCAAAATTCATGGTAAGATTTTTTACTTCAAGAATTGGTTTCATTTAATATTGTGCTTTTTTTATGTTATGATCTGTAAGTAGGTTATCATTGTTTAAATTTATATATCTTACGTACATTTTCAATCATTCCGTTTGGTCTGAATATCATCATCAGAATCAGTACCGAAGCAAAGGCAAGCATTCTATACTGTGCAAATGCTCTTAAATATTCAGGAAGCAGTATCAGCAGAAGCGCACCCGATATAACACCTGCGATGGACCCCATACCTCCAAGTACCACGATGCACAGGATGATAATTGATTCCCAGATGGTAAAACTTGCAGGGTTAATAAAGGTTGTTTTTGCGGCAAATACAACGCCTGCCATTCCGGCCCAGGTTGCACCGAGGGCAAAGGCTGTAAGTTTTGTTTTCCCCTTATCTATACCCATTGACTGGCAGGCGATTTCATCATCTTTAAGTGCCACCCACGCCCTGCCTATTCTTGAATCCTTTAACCTGTTTATTATAAAAATTGTAAAAATAACCAGCACGACAATAATATAAAATATATAGGTGCTTGTCGCCTGTAGGGAAAGTTTAACACCAAAAAAAGGTGGTGGTGGAATATTTGCAATCCCGCTGGGTCCAAATGTCACAGCATCCCAGTTTTGAGAAATAATACGTATTATTTCTCCAAATCCCAGGGTTACAATGGCAAGATAATCACCTCTTAGTTTCAGAACGGGATATCCCAGTACGAGGCCAAAGAGAGCTGCAAGCATTCCGCCAAGGGGCAAAGCAACCCAGAAGCTAACTCCGTAATGCATATTAAGCAAAGCGTAAAGGTATGCTCCCAAGGCAAAAAAAGCAACATAGCCCAGATCCAGGAGACCTGCAAGGCCAACAACAATGTTTAATCCCAGGCCGAGCATCACATAAATCAGTGCTGAAATCATTATAGTGGTCTGATACATGGAAAATATGTGGGGAAACAGAATCGTAAAAACACCAAGCAGTACACACAAAGGAATAAAAATCTTTCTGTTCTGTGATATCTTATAAAAAAAGCCTGCTTCCTTTTTTTTCTTTTCCTTTTGCCCGCCCATCTCCTTTTTTTTAATCATGTATCGCCAGAGCATGGAAAGGAAAAAAGACCCGACTCCGATATAAACCATATTAAGCCAGCGCCACTTTACAGTATTATTAATGCTGTCTATTTTTATCACTGCTATGGGAAAAGTGAGGAATATAAACCACAGGGTTGCCACGCATGATTTTTTTATTTCATCCATTACTATCATAATTATTCAACTCTCTTAATATTCTACACCTTTTGATTTTCAGATCTGCCAAGCAGTCCCGATGGCCTGAAGATCAGGATCGCAACGAGAATTGTAAAGGCAAATACATCCTGGTAATCACTTGAAACATAACCTGTAAAAAGACTTTCCGACAACCCGAGAACAAAGGAGCCTAATACAGCTCCCGGCATGCTGCCAATACCTCCCAAAACTGCTGCTACAAACGCTTTGATACCTGCAATAAAGCCCATGTAGAAATTGATCTGTCCTATGTGAGAGGCTATGAGAACACCGCCTATGGCAGCTATTGCAGAACCTACAATAAAAGTTATGGATATAACTCTGTCCACATTGATTCCCATTAATGCTGCCATAACCCTGTCCTGGGACGTAGCACGCATGGCTTTACCTATTTTTGTAAATTTAATCAGAACAGTCAATAGAATCATAACAACAATAGTGGTAATTAATATAACAAGCTCAGTGGATGAGAACAGAGACTCATAGGGTGCCCAGAATTTAAAATTTGGGATAAGAGCGGGAAAGGGCAGAAAATCGGAGGTCTGAAGCAGAAGTACATAGCTTTCAAGAAAAAGAGATGCACCAATTGCACTTATCAGGGGGGCAAGCCTTGAAGCATTTCTCAACGGCTTGTAGGCTATCTTCTCCACGGTATATCCATAGGCACTGGAGTATATAACTGCAGCAACTCCGGCAAGAATTATAGCGGCAAGGTGTGGAACCCCGTAATTTAAAAGAACGGTTGATGCAATCAGTGCAGTGAAGGCACCGACCATGTAAATATCACCATGGGCAAAATTGATCAGTTCTATGATGCCGTACACCATGGTATACCCAAGTGCAAGAAGAGCGTATATACTTCCCCTTGTAAGTCCTCCGAGAAGGAGTTGTCCCAAATAGCTAAAATCCATAAAAAACCTGCTTTAATTTTGGCATGAAAGGATGCAGAGATTGCATGCTCCAGGAATTGAAAATGTTTATATAACTGCCATGAGGCAGATCTGGATTCTCTCAGATAGCCTCTCAACAAATATTGAAACTCTTATTTTTAAAGAAATTTAACGAGAGTTTCTTATAAAAACCGGTAAGGCAGAAGCGAGCATGAATATGCCCGCTTCCTACCGAAGCAAATACAGGAACTATTGTAATAGCAACCTATCATGAGTTCCCTACAAAACGGCCACAAGACAGATCCGATTTTATCCGGATCTGTCTTACAACAAAGTATGGCCAAAAAGGCACTGAGCCGACAGGCGTATAAAGTTTACGCCATATCCTGTAAAAAATTGCTTTTATTTTTGTTCAACAAAAACACCATTTTTAACTCTGTACACAGCAAAACCTATACCTTTTGCATCACCGTTCTTATCAAAGCTGATTTTTCCAAGCGGGGTGTCCACAGTCTGGGTATGAAGGACTTTAACAATGGCCTTATAATTTGTTGACCCGGCTTTCTGCACAGCATTTAAAAGTGCAAGTGTTGCTGCATAGGCATTATCAAAAAAAGCACCCGGTTCTTTATTGTACGCGGCTTCACATTCTTTTTTTGCCTTTATGGCAAGTGGATTTTTAGAAATATCCATGGGGCCTGTTGCATAAACACCTTCAGCATATTTCCCGGCTACCTTGATAAAAGTATTATCTTTAGTACCGTCGCCGCCCATGAACAAAGTCTTCATTCCTTTTTTTCTCATTAAACTAACAATTTTGGATGCCTCAGGGTGGTATCCTCCCCATACAACGAGGTCAGGGTTAATACGTTTCACCCTTACCACGATTGCTGAATAATCAACAGCTCCCGGGGTTACGCCCTGGAAAAGAGCAACCTTTACACCTGCAGCTTTAAAATATTTTCTCGCAAGTTCAGCCTGACCCTTGCCGTAATCTCCCTTGTCGTTCAGTATTACAACCTTTTTGACCTTGAGTTTATCTACGGCAAACTTAACCTGAAGTTTTGCCTGGGCTGCATCATTGGCAATCGTCCTGAAAAAATTAGGGTATTGACCGCTTAAGGTAAGGGAAGGATTAGTGGCGGAAGGAGACATGACTACAAGTCCTGCGTCTTTATAAATTCCAAGTGCAGCCTTAGTTGCACCACTGCATATGTGACCAAGGATAATATTTGCTCCGTCGGAAACAAGTTTAGTTGCTGTATTAGCGGCTATTTCAGGCTTACAGACATCATCTTCCACAATAAGTTTAACTTTTTTGCCAAGGATTCCACCCTTTGCATTGATTTTCTTTACAACGATCTTTGCGGCCTCAACCGTAGGAATCCCGTAAGATGCAAGATCTCCGCTAAGCGGGCCTGCAACGCCGAGCTTAATGGTATCTGCTGCAAAGGAGCTTCCACCTAAGCTCACAAAAACAAAAAGTAAAGACAGTAACAGTACCAAAAACTTCCCCGATTTTTTCATAACATCCTCCCTGTAAATTAATTTAATAAAAATTTAAAATCCTACATCCGTTTAAAATCCAACACCTGCTTTGAGATACTGATATATCGTTATAATATAAATGGCATTTTATATTATATTCTTCTGATCATAGTCAAGGGAAATTCAGAATATGTTAATCTTATTAAAAATTTCTTGCATATTGACCCGTGATATCTGTAACATATAATCAACAAATTCATATGACGGTCATGAGGCCGATCTGAAGACTATTAAACGGCCTCACAACAAAAACGAAACTCTGATTATTCAAGTTGCTTTGAAGGAATTTTTTGTATGGAATAAATTATAAATATTATTATTTCAATAAATTACAAAATTATAGGGCCATTAGATTTTTTTAAAATTTAACTTTCAATTTTTGTTGTGAGCAGCGCATTATGACCGTTGTTTAAAAAAGAGCTAAATTTTGACAAAGTCACAAATGCTTTTTCTATGTTAGTCAGAATCTTTGATTCTTTGAGGCTCCGCGGCGCAGTCCAGCCCGGCCTCATGGCCGTTATAAAAAAAGGCCTTTTAATTTTAAAAACAAAAATGAGCTTATAAATGAATAAATATATTGGTTTGATTGTCAAAAATGATAAAAAAGCAGGGAAAAAAGCCAGGGAACTTAAAAAATGGCTGACAGAAAAGAAAATTAAAGTTATTGCTGCAGAGGATTTTAAGCATGATCTTCCTCAATATGATTTCCTATGTGTTATTGTCCTTGGTGGGGACGGAACTTTTTTAAGTGCAGCGCGCCTCATCGGAAACAGGGATATCCCATTAATGGGTGTGAAATTCGGTGAAGTGGGTTTTCTTGCGGAATCCATGGAGGATGATCTGTTTGAAGCTGTTGAAGCAGTTTTGGACGGCAGATTTTTCATTGAAGAAAGGATGCGCCTTGAGGTCAGTGTTGTAAGAGACAGAAAACAGATCGCTTTATTTGAAGTTTTAAATGATGTTGTTATCAATAAAAGTGCCCTTTCCAGGCTTGCCTACAGTGCCGTTTATATTGATTCTGACTACCTTACAACATTCAAGGCAGACGGTCTTATCATTGCAACGCCAACAGGGTCCACCGCTTATTCTCTTGCCGCAGGCGGGCCAGTTATCCATCCTGCTGTTCCCGGAATTGTACTTACCCCAATATGTCCATTCACGCTGACAAACAGACCCCTTGTCATTCCCGATTCCGCAGAAATTGAGATCAGACTGGAAGGGGATCCAACAGACATTGTTCTTACCTTTGACGGCCAGGAAGGCCTCAATATAAATTCCAGGGACAGAATTTTTGTTAAAAAAGGACAAAATCCTCTAAAAATGATATCCCTTTCGGAACATAATTATTTTAAAGTTCTCAAAGCCCGGCTGATGTGGAGCGGTGGCAGGGGGTAGTCTGAGACCATTTTTGCAGTCAATATACAAAATTTCATTGAAGGGTTTATTTTGAGGAGACTATCTTGTCAAGCATGATCCTGAGAATTATTTTATCTGTCTCAGCCATGCCGCGGGAACTTAAAACCCCAATATTCCGGATTGTTTTTTCCGGAGATTCCCCGACAATACCATCTGTTACATTAACCTTTAGTCCATTCAGGGAAAAAAGTGCAGCCTTTACAGCGGTTCCTGCTGCAGTGTCAAGCTTTAAGGCACAGCTGTTCTTTGCACCGTCACAGATCACCCCTGCAAGGTCTTCAATAATGTTTTCAATGGCACCTCCGATCTGATCCGATGTTCCACCCATAAGCCAGGCAATCCCAGCTGCAGCTCCTGCTCCCGCTGCAACCGAGCATGCACAGATTGATGCAAGCCTGCCGGTATGTGCTTTAACGCAGGCGGTTACAATATGGCTTAAGCCTATTGCCCTGCACATCTCTTTTTTATCTGCCTTAATATGATCTGCCACAGCCTTTATTGGAAGTATTGCCGTCAGCCCGTGGTTACCGCTTCCGGCAGAGCTCATGGCAGGAAGTATAGCCCCTGCCATTCTTGCATCGGCGGCAGCAGATGTCAAAACTCTTGCATTGTAAACCATATCCTCTGCAATAAGGTTTTTGCTTATAAGTTCTTTTAAGGTCACACCCACTTTGAGACCGGATCTGTTTTTAAGCCCATAGCGGGCAAGATCCATGTTCATGGTGATCCCTTTTTCGATAAATTCAAGGTCATCCATATCAAAATCATCAATAAGGGAAATCACCTTTTTAAGAGAAATAGTTTTCAATTCCTTTTCAAGGTCAGAAGCAGATTCACTCTTTTTTCCTGTTCGACCTGATAAAAGCGGGTTATCCTCAATTTTCTTTCCGTTAAAGGCAAGTAATATTATATTATCGTGTAATTCTTCAATTACGGAAAGTGCCGTGTCATTCCCGCATTTTATCTTTGTTTTAACATAAAGACCGTGGTGATCCGAAAGCAAATTGACTTTTATTTTTCCAGCTTCAACAAGCATGGATGCTTCTTTAACATGTATATCTCTGACGGGTTTAAGTACCTCCATCTTCAGCAGGGGGTCCCCTGCAACAACTCCGAGAGCTGAAGCAAGATCAAGTCCTGACAGCCCGCCTGTTCCGGGAATTGACACGGCAAGTCCGTTTTTAAAAACATTGGGATCAAGCCATATTTCAATATTGTCCGGAATAAATTTTTGCGGAAAAAGAGAAGCCGCTGCTGCTGCACCAAGGGCAATGGCAGTGGGCTCCGTACATCCAAGGGCAGGTTTTACTTCAAGCCTTAAAATATCTTTGACAGTGTATTTCATTTTATCCCCGTTGATTTAATTATGTTCGCCCTGCAGCACTTCCTGGCAAATAATTGATGTGATTCCAGGCGCCGCTCAAAATCATCGCCTCAGCGTATTTCAGCCTGGCCTCATGCCGGTTATTCAAAACCAGGGGCATTTTTCCGAGCGACATTATCAGGATCATGACGACCTGACAGATCGCGGGCTCTTGCCCTCTGCAGGGTGCGGTTTAATTCTTTTTCAGCTGCATCCTGTGCAAACGGATTCAGTACTTCAAAATTGGCATTAACCAGCTCTCTGTTGATAAAACCCACCATCCTCCTGTAGTGTGAGGCAGCTTTGCCCATATTGACCTCCACGCCGTTTTCCACATAAATGGGCAGTACGGCGATCCTGGTTCTAAGTGCTGCCCGGGCAGATAATGCACCCATGACAACCAGTACAAGTGTAAGCAAAAAAATCAATAGATGGCCCGCAGTGCAACCTGTATTAACCCGGTATGGGGCCGGGATTTTGTTTCAGCCATCAGCAGAACTGATCCGGGTTTAAACCGTTCAGTGTCCAGTTCAAAAAGCTTTCTGTTTTTCTGATAAAAATCAACCTGGCGGAATACAGATGCAAAATCATCCTGGTTTACGGAACAGGTCATACCATCCATGGAAGCCAATGTCTACTGTAATTCCCGGATCAGCGCATTTTTAAATCCGGGCTCGGTGCTGATAAAATTTCCGGAGCAGAAAACGACCTGTATTTCATCATTGGAGATCAGGTATTGTCCTGATTTTATACCTCTTTTCAAAAAAACCTGCAGCTCTGAAGCAAGGCTGTAGCACAACTGTTCCATGGACCGGTATGGATTTTCCTTAAGCCCGGCGGGAAGTGGAATGGATTTAGCTTGTTCACCAAGCAGCATGGTTCCAGGACTTTTTTTATCATATTTTAATATGGTCTCCGCTTTTAAACCCGGAATATTTCTTGAACCGGCCCCTTTTGCATGAACTGATATCCGGATTTGCCCAAGCACTTCATCCGGAACCACATCAACTATAAAAATGACAGAATCCCCAAACAGATCTGACCCGGTACAGGAATGTCCTTTTACTCGATTATCAAGTTTTTATCAGACATTAAAGGTTTGAGAGGGTCAGGCTTTCCTTATTGTCATTATCTTAACTTTTGAGATTAACATATATTTACTGTTTGATAACAACAAATAAGAAAAGCCTGACCCCCGTTTTGCAAAATTTTC
>WGCX01000283.1 GCA_015493575.1 Desulfobacteraceae bacterium
TCTTTGTCTGTAAGCCTTTTATTTAAAAAATAGTCGGCAAACATTGCCGCTGTTACAACAACAAATACCAGGATAATAAAACCTGTAACTATTTTTGTTAATTCACGCTTTAAAGAAGGCTTTTCAGTGTTTTTATCAGCCTTTTTTCGTGTTTTCCGTTTCTTTTGTGTCTTCGGTGTCTTTCGTGCCTTGGTTTTTTTTTTGTTTGAAGCCATTTAAATAAAATTTTCCCGTAGCTGTTTACTCTATTCAAAACATTGTTCTGACCTGACAGGACAGATTTTTAATTACTGCTTAAAAAATCACTTATATTCGTATCAATTGTTTCGGGTGTTAACACATTTCAACCTGTTAAAAACCTCGTAACCCGTGAGAATATCAAGTGCCCTGTTGACCTGGGAATCACGCATTAATCTGTCCATGTTGATGAACCCGCTTTTTGTTTTCTGCTTAATATTTTTTTCCATTTTTTTTACATCCGGATTATTGCTTTTGCTGTTTTTTTTGCCTTGTTTTTGCTTTTCAGCCTTAAGATGATGTTTGAGATCTTTTTCTCTAAGCATTCTTTCAAACGGGAATTTAGCTTTTTTCCCCATAATTTTTTTTGCAAGGCTGTATCTTACTTTAATATCGGGTTTTATCCCCTCTGCCTGTATTGACCTGCCGCTCGGGGTATAGTATCTGGCAATTGTGTATTTAAGCCCGAAACCGTCCCTTAAGGCTTTAACTGTCTGTACAGATCCTTTTCCAAATGAAGTCGTGCCTATAATAAGGGCCCTTTTCTGGTCCTGGAGGGCTCCTGCAACAATTTCCGAAGCACTTGCAGTCCCTCCGTTAATAAGGACAATCATCGGATAGTTTCTTTTGATTTTATTTGCATGGGCATTAAAAACTTCTGTATCTTCCGGAAGCCTTCCCTTAATGGAAACAATTATACCATGATTAAGGAAAATATCAGATACGGCAACGGCCTGTGTTAAAAGTCCACCGGGATTATTCCTCAAATCCAGAATAAGCCCTTTAAGCGGTACATTTTCATTTTCAAGTTTTTTTAATGCCTGTTTCATCTCAGATGCTGTGTTAGCCCTGAAATTTGTCACAGATATATATGCGTATCCGGGTTTAAGTGTTGCACTTCTTACACTTTCCAGAGGAATATTCTCCCTTTTCATGGTATACGTCATGGGTTCGGGTTTTCCTTTTCTTATAATAGTTATGGAAACCTTTTTCCCCTTGGGCCCCCTCATCATTTTAACACTCTCCCATAGTGCCATATCCATGGTGCTTTTCCCATTGATACGTATAATGACATCCCCTGCTTTTATTCCCGCCCTGTAGGCAGGTGTCCCGTCTATGGGAGAGATAACCGTAAGAATACCTTTTTTCATTGTAATCACAATTCCGATACCGCCAAATTCTCCCTTTGTATCATCCTGCAGTTCATTAAAAGCCCTTGGCGGCATGAATGCGGAATGTGGATCAAGATTGCCAACCATGCCTTTAATTGCATTCTGAATAAGCGTGTTTGTGTCCACCTTATCAACGTAATTTCTCTCAATTTCTTCCAGCACGTCGGAAAAAAGTTTTAATGACTGATAAGTTTTATCACTTGCTGCCTGAGCCGGATAAAAATGACCTGCTACAAACGTCATCATAATAAATAATACAATCATTACACCAGACTTAAACAGTATTGTACTCTGTTTCTTTCCCATTGTTTTTAAACTCCTTTCTTCAACCATTTTACCGGATTTACAGGCTTTCCGTGAAATCTCACCTCAAAATGCAGGCAGCAACCTTTCATTGAACCGGTATCACCTGCGGTTGCTATAACGTCACCCCTGTCTATAAGTGAGCCCTTTTTTTTAAAAATTTCATCAACATGGGCGTATAAAGTATAATAATTATCTCCATGATCAATTATAATTATATTACCATAGCCCTTAAGCCATTGTGCAAATATAATCCTGCCCCTGAATACCGATCGTACAGGTTCTCCTCTATTGGCCTTTATATCAATTCCGCTTCTAAAAGTGAAGGAGGGAGAATCACTGTTCCGTACAGTCCCGAATTTTGATATGATTTTTCCTTTCACAGGCATTTCAAGTTTCCCCTTAAAGTCAGCAAAGGAGACCCCTTTTCGAATCGATGGCACCTTACTGATAGCATTTATTATCCTATTGTCAAGGGCCTGTGCTGCCTGTTTAAGAGAAGCGATTGCTGCAAACCCGAGCTCCTTTTTACTTTTGATTTCTTTTAAAATAGCTTTGCGCCTCTGACTCTCTTTTTTCATTATCCTTATATTATCATCTATTCGTTCACCAAGGTCATGTTTTTCCTTTTTTTTTTCTGCAAGTTGCCGTGATAGTAAAATAAGCGCATTTCTCTCTTTTATTTCCGTATCAATAGTCGTTATATCCGACTCAATTATCCTTTTAAGGTAATTCTGCTGTACAATGAAATCAAACACAGAATCAGGCATGGTGAAAAGATTGGTAACGCCGATCATTTTCATTTTATAAAAACTCTTTAACCTGGCCTCTGCATAGGTTTTGTTTTTTGTAATTTCGGACAATAATTGTTTTTTCGCTGCCGAAGCTTTATCAATTTCCCTGTTTAATTGATTCATTTCTTCTTTAATTGACAGAACATGTGTCCGCATTCTGCTTAAACTTTTTTCAATATCATTTAAACCGTCTATGATTTTAATTTCTTTTTCTGTGAAATTGTTGAGTTTTCTAACTTCTATTTTAATTTTATCCTGAATGGTTTCAGGTGGTTTTCCATAACTGCCGGAATTTTTCCTGTTGATTTTAACAAGTTTTATGTATCTGGGTCTGTTCCTTATATATCCATTTATACCTTTACAGGACATTTCAAGCCAGCCCCCAATACCGCCTGTAAGTTTATAAATTTTTACCTTGTCACCTTTTTCTATAATTCCTGAAACTGCAGCATGTCGGGATGGAGCGCTTCTGACATTGAGTTTCAGGGCAGTGACAACACCGGTAATGGTAACAGACTTTCCACCTGCAATAGCCGGAACCCGGGAAAAGAAAAAAACAGGAATTAGAAAAATAAGGATAAAAGCAAAAGTCCGCATCAGTATTTCAAAAACTGTTTTAAGGAAAGATAACATCCAAGCCAGCCTAAAAATGCACTGCAGGCGATTATTATTACAGAGTATTTTATGGAAAGAAATTTTATGTTAAACAGCATATACAAAGGAATGTTTTTTTCAACTCCTGAAGACAGAAAAAGAAAAAACAAAAATAGAATACCAAGACCTGCAATGCCACCTGCAATGCCCTGCAATAGGCCTTCTATGTAAAAAGGAGTAATGATAAATTTATCAGTTGCTCCCACAAGTCTCATTATTTCCACCTCCTGCCGTCTTGCATAAAAAGAAAGCCTTATTGTATTTGCAGTTATGAAAAGGGCAATCATAAAAAAAAGGCTGCTTATGGCATAACCTGTCATTTTAAAAAGGCTGAAGATGCTTAAAAATCTTCCCAGCCATCTCTCACCGTATTCCACATCTTCAACCATTGGTATTTTTTTAATTTTTACGGCGAGATCTTTAATCGTTTCTAATTTATTCACGTTTTTTTTCATAATTACTCTAAGCGCATCGGGCAGAGGATTATCTTTTAAACTGTCAATAAAGCTGCTTCTCGAAGCCAGGTCTTTTTTTAATTGTTTAAGGGCGTCCTGTTTCGATATAAATATTATCTTTTCTGTTTCACCCAGGGCATTAATTTTAAATTTCAGTTGTGGCAGCATATTTATGTTAAACTCCGGTCCAAGATAGACCATCATTTTTCCACCCTGTTCTCCGGATTGAATAATTCTGCAGGCATTTTCGAAAAAAAGCGCAAAAACACCGACCACAAGAATACACAGAGCTATGGTTGCAATGGTAATGCTGTTGAGAAATTTATTGGACAGGATGTCAGAAACTACCCTTTTAAAATAATAAAGCATTCTTTTTTTCTTTTCTTTTCTTTTATTTCTATTTTAACTTTGTCCTGTGCATACCGGAAATGTAATTTAAAGCAATTTTGCTGCTCCTGTCAATGCTCCTTCAACAAGGGATATACATCTTCCGTTTACTGTATTGCTGATGATCTGTAGATTATGCGTTGCAATTAAAACAGTAGTACCCCTGGAATGATACTCTAACAGAAAATCAAGAATTGTCTGTGCTGAATCGGAATCAAGGCTGCATGTCGGTTCATCGGCAAGAATAATTGCAGGATCGCCAACAAGTGCTCTTGCAACAGCAACTCTCTGCTGTTCTCCACCGGACAGAGAAGGAGGCAGTACATTTATTTTTTTCCCCATTCCTGTTGTTTCTAAAATTTTAAGAACTTTTTCCTTTATAATGCCTGGTTTTTCATTTGCGGCTTCCAGTACCAGCGCTACGTTTTCATAAACAGTTTTCCTCGGTATAAGCTTAAAATCCTGAAAAATGACACCGAATTTTCTGCGAAGATACGGTACTCTTGAAGATGAAATCCTGGCAAGGTTCATTCCATCAACAAGAATCTGACCTTCAGATGTTCTTTCTGCAAGGTAAAGCAATTTCATAAGAGTTGATTTGCCAGCTCCTGAAGCACCTGTGATAAAAATGAATTCTCCAGCCTGTATATCGATTGTGATATTTTTAAGAGCATAATGTTTACCAAAACGTTTGCTCACATTAAACATCCGGATTATTGAATTTTTGTCCTTAATAATACTCATGGTTTACCATATTTCATATATATGAAACAGATCATTGACTCAAATGTAATTTGCTGGTAAAAATTAATAAATCTCGTCAAGGAGTGCTGCAAAACAGTTTTCCATGACTTTAAGCCTTCACTGAATCCCGCATGTCGGCTTCTTCCTTCAGTGAAGGCTTTATAATCCCAAAAAGCCAATAAAATCAATTAAAAAAAAGATAAGTGAAGTTTCTGTCTGAATTTTTATATCGCCAGACTGTGTAAAATATTTGCCGGTGCCAGCTCAATACGTTCAGTGCCGTATCATTTCCAGTATCTGCATAAATTCAGTGTATGCACACAATTCCAGCATATGCTGTTTTATTTTAGGTAGCCTGAATTTTATTCTTGACTTTTATTTATATTACTATATACTTGCCAGAGTTATAAGTTACGCAGTTGTAGTAACGCGTAAGTGTTTTTTCTTTTAAGGTGTACTTCCCCAATATTTGGAATGTGATTTACCCCCCCAAAGTTAGAACTTTTATTTTTTATTTTTTATTTTTTATTTTTTATTTCAGGAGATTGCCGATATGGCTACTGGTACAGTAAAATGGTTTAACGACTCAAAAGGTTTTGGATTTATCGAACAGGAAAACGGCGGAAAAGATGTCTTTGTACATCACTCAGGCATTAACGCATCAGGTTTCAAATCCCTTAATGAAGGGGACAGGGTAACCTTTGATATCGAAGAAGGAGCAAAGGGCCCTGCAGCAGCAAATGTAACCGTGATTTAGTTAACCGTTTTATTTGCTTGAAAAAAAGCCATTATTAATGGCTTAAACATAAAATCCCTGGACGGATAACGTTCAGGGATTTTTTAATTTTTACCTGCTTTAAAAATCAAATTCACCACCTTGTTTCTATCCAAAGCGGACGATGCCCGCAACCCATTTGCCTCTCCTCAATCAATATCGCATATACAAAAACAATGATAATTATTTACAAATGGAAAATATTATGAAAATATCACCCCAGATAAATATTTTAGAAAATGAAATCCGGTATGATGCTATCCGGGCACAAGGTGCAGGAGGACAGAATGTAAACAAAGTTTCAACTGCCATACATTTAAGATTTGATATTCACAATTCAAGTCTGCCGGATGATTATAAAAAAAAATTAATGACACTTAATGATCGAAGAATTTCAAAAGATGGTATTATCGTCATAAAGGCACAACAATTTCGCAGTCAGGAAAAAAACAGGGAAGATGCTTTAAACCGTCTTAAGCTATTGATTTTAAAATCAATGGATAAACCAAAAAAACGTAAGTCAACCAGACCTTCATTTAATGCAAAGAAAAAACGTCTGGACCATAAGACAAAACATGGTCAACTGAAAAAATTAAGACGTAGGGTTAATGGTGACGAATAATTTTTTCTGTACAATAATATTTTAAGGGATACAATAATAGATATGATTAAAAATGATAAAAATACAACAAGTTCAGACAAAATTACAACGAGTTTAGACAAAATACTGACAGCTTCTGAAATTTTGGAGAAAACCATCCGTTCAGGCATAAATACACTATGTGAAGATGATTCAAAAATAATTTTAAAACAATACGGGATCCCTGTGGTTCAGGAAAAAAGGGTGGCTAATCCTGAAGATGCTGCAAAAGCAGCGGAAGATTTCGGATTTCCGGTTGTATTAAAAGGGCTTGGTTCAAATATCAGCCATAAAACGGAAATGGGACTTGTAAAAGTTGGCCTTACAAGCAGATCAGAAGTAAAAAAAACAGCAGATCAATTTCTCAAATCTTCGAAAGATTTAATTGACGGCCTGCTTGTGCAACCGAAAATAGAGGGAACAAGGGAACTTGTTGCAGGCGTATTTAAAGATCCGCAGTTCGGTCATGTAGTTATGTTCGGTCTCGGTGGAATATTGACGGAAGCCATCAATGATGTTGTTTTCAGGATAGCGCCCCTGAAAGATATTGATGTTGAGCACATGATTGAAGAACTTTCTTTAAAATCTCTGTTAGATAATTTCAGGGGAGAAGAAAAAGCGGATAGGAATCAGATCAAATCGATTCTTAAAGGACTCTCTGAAATTGCAGTCAAGTTTCCTTTTATCAAAGAAATCGATATAAATCCCTTGATTATTACAAAAAAAGGTGACCTTGTTGCCGTGGATGCTCTTGTTGTCACTGAGACAGGAGAGGAGAGAAAAAAAAGTGCAGGTATTTTTGCAGAAATTGATAACAGCACCCTGGTTGACAAAAAACTGTTAAAATCTCTTTTTTATCCTGATTCAGTCGCTTTTATCGGTGCTTCGGCAAGTTTTGGAAAATGGGGAAACATGCTGCCCGTTGATACTTTAAGCGGCGGATTTAAAGGCGAAGTCTATCTTGTCAATCCAAAAGGCGGAAAAATTCTCAATAAAAAAGTATATAAATCGGTTTGTGACATCAAGGGTAAAGTGGATCTTGCAGTGATAACAATCCCGGCACACCTTGTACCTGGTCTTATCCCGGAACTTAAAGAAAAGAAAATAAAGGGGATGCTCCTCATAACTGCAGGATTTAAAGAAACAGGACAAAAAGGTGCTGAACTTGAAAAAGAACTTACGGCAAAGGCCGCTGATGCGGGAATTGTTATTCTCGGGCCAAACACAATGGGCGTATGCAATCCATATAATGATTTTTTCTGCAGTTCAGCCCATGTTCATCCTGTTCCTGGCTCCACAGCCCTTGTCAGTCAGTCAGGTAACCTTGGCGTTCAGATACTTGCCTTTGCAGAGCAGCAGGGAATAGGCATAAGAATGTTTTCAGGAACGGGCAATGAAGCAATGGTGGGCATGGAGGACTATATAGAGGCTTTTAAAGAGGATGTTAAGACCCGAACCCTTCTCTTATATATTGAAAATGTAAAAAATGGAAAAAGGTTTTTTAAAAGTGCTGCAGAGGTTTCCAGAAAAAAACCGATTGTGGTTTTAAAGGGTGGCAGGACAAAGGCCGGATTCAAGGCAGCGGCAAGCCACACAGGGGCCCTTGCCTCCAATATCAGGGTTTTTGATGCCGCCTGCTGCCAGGCGGGAATTATCAAGGCCGATCAGCCCATGGATCTTGTTAATTTATCCGCAGTGTTTTCATCTCTTCCCCTTCCAAAGGGGAACCGGGTTGCAATCATGACACTTGGAGGAGGATGGGGCGTTGTAACTTCGGATCTATGCATGGAATACGGCCTTGAAATGCCCAGGCTTCCGGAAAAGATCATTTCAAAACTGGATACCATACTTCCATCTTACTGGAGCCATGGCAACCCGGTTGATATTGTAGGGGAAGGCGATCCGGAAATACCAAAAACGGCCGTTGAGGAACTGTTAAAATGGGATGGATGCGATGCCGTGCTTCACCTTGGAATACTTGGTAAAAGAATTTTTGCAGAAAAAATGATTGATTATATGGATTCTTCCGATCCGTCACACAGCAAAAAAGACCTTGATTTCATGAGAGAGATGCTGATAAAAATTGAAGAAGATTATGTGGAACATATAGCAAGACTTACTGAAAAATACGAGAAACCTGTTATAGGTGTCAGTATTTTAACTGACAGCAGGTCAAAAATTCTCTACAGGATTGAAAACTGCAGATATAACAGCGTGTTTTTCCCATCACCTGAACGTGCTGTAAAATCCCTTGCCAGCATGTGCAGATACGGGAAATGGAAAGAAGATGTTAAAGCATTGGAGAATAAATAAAATGTCTGAAAAAAATATATTTGATATTAAAATGATCGCCAAAAGGCGTGCATTTGCTTCTTTGAGGCCAGCAATGCTTGGATTAAATTGGTCTTATGGCCGTTATTACAATTGATAGCCCACCAGCAGAACCAGCCCTTCAATCATCTCCTTTAACAGGCCTGCAGATTTGAAAGAATGCTGGATTGCCTGCTTCTGGAGAGAGTCAAACCACATACTCAACCACTCAATGTCATGTTTACTGTAAAAGCAATTCATCACCTCAAGATTCAGAAACAGGCTTCTTGTATCAAGGTTGGCGGATCCTGCCATTGCCAGTGTATCATCAATGACAAAAGCCTTTGCATGAACCATTCGATCCGGTATAAACCAGATCTGTACTCCATCTTCTGCAAGTTCACGCAGATACCGGTTACGTGAGATATCTGCAATGCGGTGATTTGATTTTTCAGGCAGTATAATATCAACTGAAACACCCCTTAAAGCTGCCAGCCTCAGGGCTTCCTGCATCCCCATATTGGGGACATAATAAGGCGTTACAATCGTAATACGTTTTTTTGCTTCATAACACGCCGTAAGCAGGACTGCATAGATGGGATCATCTGCGATGTCCGGACCCGACGGAACAACCTGGATACAGCTTTCCCCACATAATTTTTCAGGCGGAAACTCAACAACAGGATCGACTTTTTTATTTGTTGCAAAATTCCAGTCAGCGTCAAAAATCACCTGGTACGTGGACACTGCAGGCCCCTGCTGGCAGAAACTTATATCGATCCAGCATGAATCAGGGCACTTTGGCCCGAGATATTCATCGGCAAGATTACGCCCTCCTGCCCAGACCCTGCTCTGATCCACAATTATTATTTTTCTGTGATTTCTAAGGTTCGTACTGCCCCGGAGTGGACGGTGGACAACAGGTAGAAACCAGGCCACCTGCCCGCCGTTTTGTTTCAACCGCCTTAAATTATTCTTCGGCAGCATAAATGAACCCACGCCATCAAGCAGCAGGCGGACTCTGACTCCCATTGCCGCTTTTTTTTCCAGCACAGACAACACGGCGCGCCCCACAGTGTCATCTCCCAGTATAAATATCGCAATATCAATGGTTTCAACGGCATCATCAAGCAAAACCATCAACTCATCATAGGCTGCTTTCCCATCCTTATGGAAATTAACGAAATTGCCCTTGCTTGATGCCGGAATGCCAAGGGAAACAAGCAATGAGTTAACCGGATGACGGTGAGAACCGGATCTTTCCGGCAGGTGCATTTTTGATTTAAGATTTATTCTGGAATTTAATTTTCGCAAACCAAAGGTAAAATAAAGAGGAACACCAATCAAAGGCATAGAAATAATTACAAAAAGCCAGCCCATTGTCACTGCAGGTATGCGTGAGGTACGAAGAATATGGGCAACAGACCATGCGGCAAGCAATGTACCAAGAACTATTACAACATATACTAATCCCGGCCAGATAAAATTCATGAAATATTGTACATCTGCAGTTCCGTTAAACATTCATTAAAATCCTTTTTTATAACTGCCATGAGGCAGATCCAAACTGCGGTTCAGTGCCTTACAACAAACATCAAAAGAGCATTTGTTACTTTATTAAAAGTACGCTCTTTCTTATAAAAAAAAATGTCCATGAGGCCTGACTGCTATTTTTTTATATTAAAATCACAAATCAGTGGTGAATGATCTGACAGTCTTATGTCGGGAATCCGGAAATCAATAATATTGATTTGCGAACCGTACAGAATATAATCCAACTGCCGGTGGGGAACCCGGCTTGGGTATGTGGGATTTCCCGTTGCATTGGCATTTTTAAGCCCTGCAGCTGCAAGAAACAGCTGAAGCTCACGATCTCCCTGAAACACATTAAAGTCTCCTGCAGCGATAACGGGCTTTTCAGCATTTTTAACCATATCGTGAAGTTCCATAAGCTGATAATGACGATGTTTAAATTTTATGGACAGGTGTACCAGAAAAATTGATATTTCTTCAAGTTCAAGCTCAATCACAAGACGTTTGACACCCTTGCTGAAATAGTGAAATTTCCGTGATAAAATCTTTTGATTTGTTAAAACAGCATTACCCTGCTTACTCAATACCGGAACTTTACGGGTAACAGAGGTGTTGGAATATTTTGAACCATATACATTAAAATGTCTTAATTCCCGGGCTATGGTTTCAGCCTGGTTGCTTTTCCCAGATCGGAATGACCCTGAATCCACTTCAACAAGTCCGATGATATCCGGTTTAATGGATTTGATGAATTGAACTATTTTTCCAAAATTATTGTTTGAATTTTTAAGGTACCCGCTGTACGGTAAAGGCAGATTGAAATGCAGCCCGGTGCCGGTGGCGTACCGTATATTATATAAAAGAAAACGCATATTATTATCCTTTAAAAAATGGAGATTTAGCCTTGCAAAATTTAAAAATATAATATAGTAACTATTCGTAAATTTACTTTTTATTTGCCTGGGTGGCGGAACTGGTAGACGCAAGGGACTTAAAATCCCTCGGAGATTATCTCTGTACGAGTTCAATTCTCGTCCCAGGTACCAAAAAATAAAACGGCTATGGGGCGGATCCGGATATGATTCAGGGCGCTTCATGGCCGTTATATTAAGAAATATTTTTTCATTGCTTCCAGTACTTCAGTGGATACAGACTGCATGTGAAGAACATTCTGTGGAAAGGGAATATCTACTCCGGCCTGTTTAAATTTTCTGAAAAGAGAAAAATAATAATCACTTAAAAGGCCCTGGTCACCCCTCAGGCTTGTCATACGGCGCCAGACCCTGAGGGTAAAATCAAGGCTGTTATCACCGAATCCGGTAAATCTGACATTAATGGGATGAATCATATTTTCTATGGTGCCGGATACTTCTCTTGCGGCTTCTGCGGCAATTTTTACGATTTCATCGGGATCTGAATCATATGATACCCCAAAAGGTATTCTTAATCTTCGCCAGTTATCACTGTATGTCCAGCTGTCAACTCTTCCTGAAACAAGCTCCGAATTGGGAACTATCACCTCATTACCGTCAACTGTTTTTATAATTGTTGCCCTGATCGCAATTTTTTTAACCTCTCCTGTGAGCCCGTTTTCCAGCCTGATAATATCACCTATTTTCACGGATTGCTCTGTGAGCAGAATAATCCCGCTGATGAAATTATTTGCAATTGTCTGTAATCCAAAACCGATACCAACACCCAGTGCACCTACAAGTACAGTTATCTGGCTCAAGTCAACCCCAACGGAAGTTAAAATGATCAAAACAGCAAAAACCAGCAGAACATAATATCCAAGTGTTGTAATTGAATTTATTGTGCCAATGGATAATTTTGTTTTATCCATGAGTAATGTTGCTGATTTCTTTCGTATCAGTTTAAGAACACAGAATCCTGCTATAAGGAGAAAAATAAATTTAAAAATAAAAGCCAGTGTAATATTTACTTCCCCTGCAGAAAACAAAGGATAAAAGAATACTGACCTGACTTTTTCCCAGGAATTACTGAGATTTTTTTCAAAATAGACTTTAACATTCATATACCAAGGCATTTCATGGCCGAGCGATTCAAGAAACCAGTCGATATCATCGGAAAGAACATGAATATCATTTTTTGTATCTGAAACAGTCAGGATAAGGTTGTCAGAAAGTTGTTTTGCTTTTAAAATCTGTCTTTCAAGAGCTGACAGTGCAGTTTTTAATTTTTGATCGGTTGCAGATTCTTTTTCACTCGCTGCAAGAATCTGCTTTTCTGTCAGTCTGGATTGCTCAAGATGGGTCCAGGAAAGTAAAGTGTTTATGGCCGTCATAGTCTGGGCAAGAGTATCCAGCCTGGTTTTCCATGTATTAATAACATCTGCTAAAGCTGTTTTCTTGTCTGATTCCGGGAATTTTGCATATTGTTCTAACCAATGATATCTAAAAGAAGCAGTAAGAGAATTTATTTCCAGATTAATTTTTTTCTGATTCATTCCCTTTAATTTTATCTGGATGGTTTCTATAATGGTTCTGATACGCTGCTGTTCTATATTAAGAAGATTCAGGGCAGCGTTCTGTTTCATACTGCCTGCTTTTTCAGCAACATTCTCTAATTGAAGTTCATATCGTATGGATCTGCTGTTAAGTGATTTTGTCTCTATCTGCAGCTCCTGCAGGAATTTTTTTTCCCTTAAATGTGCATCCTTAAGGGCCTTGTCAGCCTTTGCAATGTCGTTTTTATTTATCTTGATTTTTTTAAGGCATTGATTGACCAGACGGGTGCTTCTGATTTGTAAATCATGCAGGATTCCACTATATGTTTTTAATCTTGAAACCTTGAGATGCAACCGTGCATATTCTGTCTGAAGGCTTAATATATCAGCAAGTTTCCCATAAGCCTCAAATTTATCGGGGAAAACATTTTTTTTAATACCGGCATAAACAAACACCATGGATTTTAAATTTGATTCAATTGTTGAAATTTTCTGTTTAAGGGAATCTATTTCTTTTTTATTATCCTTTGCCTTTTGTTTGATTTTTTTCTGAAAAGCTCTTACTTTCTGAAAAATTTCATACGAATAGGGAGCGCTGCCTGCCTCAGGAGGTTTAATGCTTAAATCACCGGGCATATTCAATTCAGATAAAAGCCTGTGAAATTGAAAGGAAAGTCCCTGAAATGTTTCCACGGCATTGGATACGGTATCTTTTTCACCGGGAGTTTCAGCCTGGGACAAATCCTTTTCAGCCTGGGAAATAAGACCTGACACCAAAGCTTCCTGAAGCTTTATAAATGCGGTAATTTCTTCAGGTTTACCCTGGTAGAGCCTTGTCTCAACCGGTTTAGAAATGTCTGGCAGACCATCGGCACAGACCGAAAAGGCTGCAAACAGCAAAATTCCAAATAAAATACTTAAAATTTTAATCACTTTGATGCGATGATTAAATTTTATGTAATTTTTGGGAATCATATTAAAAGCTGTACATATTTTCTTTAAGCTCATGTTTTTAAAATCTCTATATGAAATTTTTGACTTGTTTTGCAAGGAGTTTTGCAGTTGCAGGCGTTTCCATACTTGTTGAGAGGCCGTATGACAGTCTCCAGATTGGCCTCATTACAGTTATAAAAGCAAGAACAGGTTATTCATTATCCATTGAATAATTCAGAGTTGTTCCCAAAAAATATATCATAATCAGAAGTTCATTTTTCAATTCCAATCCTGGCTTTGACTCCCTTATCAAAATAATGCTTAACCGCTTTCATCTCAACGACCATATCAGCCCTGTCTATAACAGCCTGTGTTGCGCCTCTGCCGGTTACTACAATCTCCACATGATCGGGTTTTCTATCAAAAATATCCAGCAGATCTTTCTCAGAAAAAATGTTATATTTAACGGCTACATTTCCTTCATCAAGAATAACGAGATCATAACCACCCTTTTCAATAATTTCTGTCACTCTTTTGTACCCCCTCATACCTGCTTCAATGTCTTCCATAGCAGGATGCCCCTTGACAAACCGCCCAAGACCATAGTGTTCCACCGTGATTTGGGTCGCAAATTTTTTTAATGCGGTTATCTCAGAATAATTTCCGGATTTTAAAAACTGGCCAATAAAAACTTTTCCTCCGGCACCTGCCTCCCTTATTGCGAGTCCCAGAGCAGCAGTAGTTTTGCCCTTTCCGTTCCCTGTATAAATTTGGATGTAACCTTTTATCATTTTACGGCCCTCCTGTTCAAATGTTTTAATTCTTCTAACAGAATAAAAATACAAAAATAATTAAAAAATGGATATATTCAATCTTAAAATTCATTTATGTTTTAAATTAAAAATTGCCGGGCAAGATGAATGTTTAAAGTATAAATTTCATAATTTGATCATATGTGCAAACTTTAAACA
>WGCX01000284.1 GCA_015493575.1 Desulfobacteraceae bacterium
TTACTGCAATTGTCGATAAAATAGATATGCCTGCATTGCATAATATTCCCCGGATAACAGAAACCGTGCTGCCAAGCCTTGCAGTGATATTAAGATCCTTTGGATTGAAATCGGCTTCTGCCATATTTTTTTTGATGGATTTCCATGTTCCTGAACCATGCTCGCGTGCAAGAAAAGGTTCCTTAGAAAGCATGGAAAGATTTATCCTGCTTTTACCTGCCCATTTATGGGAAGCAGGGACAATAAGTTTCATCTCATCATCGATGAGTTTTTCCTGGGTTATGAGAGGATGGCTAATTTCAGCTCCCACAATACCGATTTCAGTTTTACCGCTTAAAATCAATTCTATGACTTGGGATGTATCCCCGCTGATAAGAGATATGATAACTTCCGGATATTTCTGTGCAAAGGGTCCGATAATTTCCGGTATAATATAACCCGAAGGTATGGTACTTCCCCCGATTGTTAATTCACCATTGATATTTCCTAAGAATTCAGACATGGCAGATTCCGTTTCAGCCATCATCTTAAGGAGTTTTTTTGAATAAGAATATAGAAGTTTTCCTGCTTTTGTGGGCAGGGCCTCTCTTCCCATACGGTCTATGAGTCTGCATCCGAAATGATCCTCAAGTTCTTTTATATGGCTGCTAACAGTGGGTTGGGAAATATAGATTGCTTCCCCTGCCTTTGAGAAGTTTTTTTTATCGATTACACTTGTAAAAACTTTTAATTGCCACAGATCCATTGTTCTCCTGCTTTTTTAGTTTTTGGATACAAAGGTTTCATGTTTTTTTTGCCGGGTTATCTGTAATTTGTCCACAAAAGGGTACAATATCAAATAAATTTTATACAGGAAAGAATATCTTTTACTTTCCAATTCATAGTGTTTATTGTAGCCTGTCTTTTTTAACCTGATATATTTTTTTAAATGGTGAACTTTGGAAAAGAATTTTGTAAATTATAAAATGTCTCTTAAGACCTCTTTTTTTACAGCTTTTTTATGTGCGCTGTTCGGGGCAAATTCAGTTGCAATCAAGATATGCCTTACAGGAATCGGCCCTTTTACGGCGGCAGGTCTGAGATTTGCCCTTGCTGGAACAGCACTTCTTTTATGGGCAAGAATTAAAGGGGTGCCGCTGAGGCTTAAACAGGAACAATACGTACAGATTTTTATTATTTCCGTGGCTTTTACTCTGCAGCTCTCCTGTTTTTATATTGGTATAAACAGAACAACCGCTTCCCATGCCGTGCTCATCGCCAACTTGGTACCATTTGTTGTCATGATTCTGGCTCATTTTTTTATTCCCGGAGATGTGATCACAAAGAAAAAAATTATAGGAATTGTTTTGGGTTTTATCGGGGTTTTTTTCCTTTTCTATGATAAGGCAGGTGCCGGTGCAGGGTCGAGAACAGGGGATATCATTGTTCTTTGTGCCGTACTTTTATGGGGGTCCAATGCAATTTATGTTAAAAAGATAATTTCCGGATTTAATGCTATGCAGATCACTTTGTATCCCATGATTTTTGGGATTCCTCTTTTTTTCCTTGGAGGATTTTTATGGGATGGGACCATGATTAAGGCGATGAATGTCCCTGTAATGACTGCTGTGTTCTATCAGTCCTTTGTAACCGCAGGTTTTGGTTTTCTTGCATGGAACACTCTGTTAAAAAAATTTGGAGCGACAATCCTGCACTCTTTTGTTTTTATTATGCCTGTTTCAGGTGTTCTTTTCAGTGTGCTTATTCTTGGAGAACCCGTTACAGCCAATCTATTTGCATCAATTGTATTTATCGGAACAGGAATTTCAATTGTTAACTGGTGATTGCACCAATTGTCCAAAAGGGATAATGACGTTCCCGTTTTTCAGTTTGTAAACTAATGATTTTATTGACTGATAACTTTGAAAAATGTAGTTCTGTAACAGTCTGTTGAACAGGTATGTGGAGAACAAGGTTCTCCTTAGTATCGGTTACAAAAAATCAGTTGGAAATTGAAGTGGCTGAAAAACGGATAAAACAGGCAAGGTTGATAAAAAAACAATGCTTTGGCTATCAGTGGGCATAGAAGAATCATAATAAAGTGATGAAGAAAAAAAAATCAAAAAAGGCAGTGGCACTTAAATACGATGGCGGCAGTGCCAATGCTCCGAAAATTACAGCAAAGGGTGAAGGCCATATTGCTGAAAAAATAATAGAAATTGCTGAAAAACACGGGATACCTGTTAAAGATGATCCTGATCTTATAGAAGTCCTGTCTAAACTTGATATCAATGAAGAGATCCCACCTGAAATTTATGTTGCAGTTGCAGAATTATTAGCCTTTGTATATTCAATGAATTCCAAGAAAAAATCCTAAGTCAAATCATTCCTGCCCGGAATAATTTTCCCTGCATACCACCGTCAATATAAATGACATTGACTGTCGAAAATTCTGCGTTTTAATTATACCCATGTGTTTTTTGATATGCTGGGTGATAAAAATTTCCCTTTAATCTATTATGCCATTCTGACATTGTGGTGAGTGTTTTTTGTGCCGGCAGGGCCTTAAGCATAAAGGCAGGTTCAAGCTGCTGTGGATACCAGAGAGGGCAATGCTGCAACCCATTTTTCTCTTTACAATTACTTAGTTTTTTTGGCAGGAATTGAGGAGAGAGGTACTAAACCTTTTTTATTAAAGGTATCTGGAAAAAGTTGTATATAAAAAATATGGGTATGCTGACATGTCGTGTGCTAAAAATCTGGCATTTATATTGCATGAAATTATAATTAAAAATTGTTTTTAACTATATTTGATTTAAATAGTAACCTTAGGTTTTATAACAGGGGGACATTGGCTGTTACTATTTGTTAGACTGAGTTGTGCATGAAACGTGTTATGTTAAATTCGCTATGGGTTACGTCCCTTTAGCTCATCTTTTGCCGGAATGAAAATTCTGTGTAAATTCAGAGCAGCCTCATGGCCGTTATAAAAAAGAGCTTATTTTTGGAAAAGTCACAAATGCTTTTTCTATGTTTGTCAAAATCTCTGATTTTTTGAGGCAGTGTAGTGCAGTTCAGCTCTGCTTTCTGGTCGATATACAAAAAATGAAATTTTCAAAGAAATTTTCAAGGCGGGACGATGATTCTTGAGATGACAAGACCTGCACAGGGTGGATTGAGGCAGGAAAGAAAACTTGAGGCCAGTGCAAATAATCTGGCAAATGTGGATACAACCGGGTTTAAGAAAGATGTGATAAGCTTTGACAGGATGTTTAAGGCACAGTTTAACACTGATTTCAGCCAGGGTAGTATCAGGTCAACCGGAAGCCCTCTTGATCTTGCCATTGCAGGCAGGGGGTTTTTTAAGGTACAAACTTCCTCCGGTGTGAATTATACGAGAAACGGAATTTTCTCTTTAAATGCCGATAAAATTCTCGTGGACCAGAACGGAGACCCTGTGCTTGGGAAAAACGGTTCAATTAAAATTGATGGTGAACAGGTTGACATTAATGAAAAAGGAGAAGTTTATGTCGACGGCAATATAGTGGATTCCCTTGATATTGCTGATTTTACTAACTTAAGAAAACTTGAAAAAAAGGGCTTGAATAATTTTGTATATAAGGGGAATCCTTCAGATGAAAAAATCCCGGAGCATTTTTCCATAAAACAGAGGGCCATTGAAGAGTCCAATGTAAAAACTGTTGATGAGATGGTAAATATGATTGATCACAACAGGATGTATGAGGTGTTTCAGAAAATGATGCTGACATTTGATGAAATAGATGGCAAGGCAGTAAATGATCTCGGGATACTCAGGTAGAACAGGATTTTTTGCGGATAATCTGTTTGACGTCTGTACAATTAATTAAAAGCAACACAGGAGAAAATATATTATGATAAGAGCTTTATGGACGGCAGCAACGGGAATGAATGCCCAGCAGATGCATACGGATGTTGTGGCCAATAACCTTGCCAACTCAAGCACAACAGGATTTAAAAAATCCCGGGCAAATTTTGAGGATTTAATGTACCAGACTCTTCTCATCGCTGGTGCTACAACACCGGGAGGAGGTCAGGTTCCAACCGGTATTCAGGTGGGTATGGGTGTAAAGCCATCAGGAGTGCAGAAAATATTTACCCAGGGTGATTACAAACAAACCGACAATGACCTTGATATGGCAATCCAGGGCTCAGGATTCTTCAGGGTGCTGCATGGGGATGAGGACCTTTATACAAGGGCTGGAAATTTTACCCTGGACAGCGAAGGGTATATCACTACTGACAGCGGGGACAGACTCCAGCCTGAAATTTCCATACCTCCCGAGGCAACTCTTGTGACGCTTCAGGACAATGGAACGCTTACAGTACACGGGGCAGGGGACACCATACTTGCAACGGAGCAGATAAATGTAAATACTTTTGTAAATCCTGCAGGGCTTTTTGCCGTGGGAAATAATCTTTTCAGGCCCACTGAAGGCTCAGGCGATGCAACGGAACAGATACCCGGTGAAAATGGTTCCGGAACGGTGGTTAACAATTATCTTGAGATGTCCAATGTCAGCGTTGTTGAGGAGATGGTTTCCATGATTGTGGGCCAGCGTGCCTATGAGGCTAATTCAAAAGCTGTCCAGACTGCGGATTCCATGCTGGGTATTGCAAATGGAGTTAAACGATAAAAGGTAAATATTCGGTCAGCACTCCATCTTCGCCCATTTTGGCCTTCACAATAGCATTAGTATGCTTTTACAGTCCCAAATAGGCGAATATAAAGCACTGTCCAAAATTTACATTATAAGGTCAAATATTTACGATAAAAGAGTTAATATGAAAATTATGAGAGCATGTTTTTTACCAAATTCCGGCAGATCTGATGGGGTGAATTGTAATTTTCGCCTTATTCATACTTTTTTATTGATTTTTGCATTGGGTGCAGGAATTGTTGTATCGGGTATAAGCTTTTACAGCACTGCATTTGCCACAGAGAACATTGCATTTGCCACAGAGAATGCATTAACAGCTGAGAATACAAACACACAGGGTAATGTCTCTGTGTCTGAAGACAGGGTTAAACCTGTAAAAATTTTTATCAGAGAATCCTCTTCAGTTAATACCGAAAAAATATTTCTTGGAGATATTGCTGACATTAACGCTCCCAATTTAATTAAACAGAGATTAAATGGCATTTCACTTGGTTTTGCACCAAGGCCGGGACATTTCAGAGTTTTTAATGGAAAATACCTTAAATCAAGAATAGAATCGGACAGGCTTGGTTCCCGGTCTGTTGCTGTTTTTGTGCCTGACAAGGTTTATATTAAAAGAAAAGACAGGGTGATTCCGCACAAAAAACTTAAAAAGATTTTTACAAATTATATAAGTCAGAGAATTGCCCCTGATAAATTTAAAATTCGTAATTTTTCAATCCGGGGGCTTGGTGTCTATCCCGATGGAAATTTATCTCTTACTGTATGTGATAACAATAACAACATAAAAGGAAGAACAACTGTTTATGTCAGAGTCAGAGCAGGTGGCAGGAATTATGGAAGAATATCGCTTTCAGGATGGGTAGATGTGTTTGATACGGCTTTCTGTGCTTCAAGAAATCTTGAAAGGGGCACTATTCTGTCTTTAAATGATGTTCACCGTGAAAAGGTCAATATCTCAAAGATTTCAGGTGATTATTTTACTGATTCCGGGGAAATCCTTGGGAAAGTGTTGAAAACAGGACTTGCCCGCGGCAGATGTATAACTTCAGATATGGTAAAAAATCCTGCTCTTGTGCACCGGGGGGATCTTGTTAAAATGATCGCAGCATCGGGGCCACTTAAAATAGTAACATCCGGTATTGCCAAAAGTGACGGACGATTAAACGATCAGATTCGTGTTGAAAATATAAGATCCGGCAAGATCGTTTACGCTGTCGTAAAAGGAAAATTAATAGTTGATACTTTGAATTAGTCTTTTGTTAAGATATGGGAAAAATTTTGTCATGGAGGTTTTGATATGAATCGAAGTTATTTTTTTTATGATAAAAAGCTTACTTTTGACAAAGCAACTGATGCTTCTTTTTTGTCCGTCAGAATCTTTGATTTTTTGAGGTGCCGTTGTACAGTTCAACGCAGCCTCATGGCTGTTATATTATTTTTAATTCTGGTGCCCGGTGTGTTTATATCAGGATGTGCATCCGGGGTAAAAGAAAATCCAATGGCAGTTTTGCCAAAGGGAATGTCTGACCAGCCTGCTCTGCAGCCGGTATATACAACTGCTCCACCTGCGGAAGGCTCCCTGTGGACAGAGGACAGTGACTCTCTTTTTGAAGATACAAAGGCAAGACATGCAGGAGATACAGTTGTTGTTGATATTGTTGAGAACTCTTCTTCAAAAATGGATGTTAATACACAAACGGGGAGAGATACCAAGATGGATGTAGGAATACCTCATCTTTTTGGATTTATGCAGCATTTCGGCACATCTTCTTCAAAGCCGGCAAGTAAAGGATTGCTGTCAGATAAAATGGTGGGTGCAAATTACACAAACACCTTTAAGGGCAAGGCAAAAAATGATCGCAGTGGAAGTATTACCGCCTCCATTGCCGCAAGAATAATAGAGGTCCTTCCCAATGGGAATTTAAGTATTTTCGGGAAGCGTGCAATGAAAGTGAACGGTGAAGTTCAGTATATTGTTGTATCAGGAATTGTAAGGCCGGAAGATGTTTCTCCTGATAACAGGATACAGTCAACCTATCTTGCAGATTCAAAAATAGAATATTATGGCAAAGGAACCCTTGCAGATAAACAGAAACCAGGCTGGGGTACCCGGCTTTTTGATAATTTATGGCCGTTTTGATTTTTTTTAAACTCGATTATCAAGTTTTTATCAGACATTAAAAATTTGAGAGGGTCAGGCTTTCCTTATTGTCATTATCTTAACTTTTGAGATTAACATATATTTACTGTTTGATAACAACGAATAAGAAAAGCCTGACCCCCGTTTTGCAAAATTTTCAATTAAAAAACTTGATAATCGAGTTAAA
>WGCX01000285.1 GCA_015493575.1 Desulfobacteraceae bacterium
GGCTTTTCTTATTCGTTGTTATCAAACTATAAATATATGTTAACCTCAAAAGTTGAGATAATGACAATAAGGAAAGCCTGACCCTCTTAAATCTTTAATGTTCGATAAAAACTTGATAATCGAGTATTAGTGCCTTATTTCCCAATTCCTGTTAAAAAAAACAAGAAATCGGGGATAGGCAAATGGGTTGCGGGCATTGCCTGCTTTAGTTTTTTTAATAGCGATTATTAAAAAAAATTTTCGGAATATCACATCTCGGAACATCACATCCCGGTAAGTTTCTTTTTACCGGAAAAACTAACCAAATGTCTATTTGAAGGAGGTTGTAAGTATGGAACAAGCAAGTTCATTGATAAAAAATGTCAGTAATTTATCAGAAGAAGAAGCTGCCCAGGATACACCGTTTGAATTCTGGGGACCTACTCCCCGTGAGGCAAGGAAAGCTGCCGTTGCCAAAAAAAAAGGGCTGCGTGACAAACGCATGACAATGAAAGAAGCTGTGGATGCCTACGTAAAAGATGATATGAGCATCGGAATCGGGGGATTTGTGAACACAAGGGTTCCCGTTGCCATTATCCATGAAATAATCCGGCACGGTGCAAAAAACCTGCATCTTTCATTCCAGTCCAATTCCATCTGTGTTGAATTACTTGCAGGAGCCATGATCCTCGATGACAGCCACATATCCATATCAACTGCTGAAATTGCATGGTGGGGGTATGAAATCATCGGTATTGCACCTCTTTTCAGGTATCTTACAAAAAACGGCATGATCAAGGTTGACGATTACACCAATTACGGAATGTCCGCAAGATTCAAAGCTGGCGCCATGGGCCTTCCCTTTATCCCCATCAAGGACCAGGGAGGATCAGACATGGAACGTGTCAACCGCGGCACCATGGTAAAATGTCCTTTTACCGGAGACAACACCTACGTCATTCCAGCCATCAACCCCGACCTTGGTATTATTCATACCCAGGTTGCCGACCAGAACGGAAATGCAAGAATTTTTGGCGCTCTTTGCACATGTCCTGAAATTGCACAGGCTTCAAACAGATGTATCATGTCAGTTGAACAGGTTATTCCAACGGATAGCATCAGACAATATCCGAATTTAACTGAAATACCCTATGTTGTTGTGGATGCTGTTGTTGAGCAGCCACTTGGCGCTTACCCGGGTGCTGTTTACGGTTATAACTGGTTTGACATGCCTGAAATGCTGGCATTCAGAAAAGTATGCGATGATTTCAGGAAAACCGGTAACAAAGACGGATTAAAAGAATATTTTGATAAATACGTTTACGGTTGTGAAACATTTGATGATTATCTTGCAACAAGGCCATATAAAACAATAAAAGAACTTAAACAGAACGACCAGTGCCAGCCCATAATCATATAACGGCCATGAGGCCGAGCTGGTGACTCTTAAACGGCCTCTCAACAAATATTGAAACTCTTATTTTTAAAGAAATTTAACGAGAGTTTCATATAAAAATGGCATAAAGATATGCAAAATAATAAAATGAAATTATCATATATAAATATGTTTTTATAAGGAGGATAATATGGCTGAAGTTAGCCCGATGGAAATGATAGCTTATGCAGGTTCACGCGTCCTTGAAGATGAAACCGTTGTATTTGTAGGGACAGGACTGCCGATTATTGCAGCCCTCCATGCCCAGTTAACCCATGCTCCCGGAATCCAGATGATCTTTGAAGCAGGCTCTTTTGGTGCCATACTTGAACAGGGACTTCCCCTTTCCGTTGGTGATACAAGGGCTTTCCGCAAGGCAGCCTTTGCAAAGGGCCTTTGCGCAGCATTTGAATTAACCCAGAGAGGATATGCTGATTATGCGTTCATCGGCGGTGCACAGATAGACATGTATGGAAATCTTAACTCAACCTTTGAAGGCGGTACATACCAGAATCCCGGCGTACGTTTTCCTGGTAGCGGCGGGGCCGGGGCAATGTCAGCAAGCTGTGAAAAAACAATTGCAATCATGGCCCTTGAGAAAAGAAGGTTTGTTGACAAGGTACAATTTGTCACATCCATCGGTTTTGGAGACGGTTCTCCTGATTACAGGGAAAAAGCAGGTGTATACGGTTCAGGCCCCTATCGTGTTATCACAAACCAGGCCCTTTTCGGTTATGATGAGGAAACAAGAAGAATGATGCTTCTTGAAGTGCTGCCGGGGAAAACACCGGAAGATATTCAGGAACTTGTCGGATTTGAGCTTCTTGTTTCACCGGATGTTAAGGAAATGGCCCTGCCAAGTGAGGAAGATTTAAGATTATTGGTCGAAGAATGCGATCCTGACGGTTATTTTCTGAAAAGGGTTGTTAAAAAATAACAAAAAAATCACAAAACTAAAATCTATACTTTACCGGCGGGTATCCTGATTAAAACTGTACTCTCAGGTGCCCGCCGCCCTTTACATCTCCTGCATCCTGCCAGCTTTTTTCCAATGCAAATGCTAAGGATCGAAAATTTTATAAGTTGAACGAAATTGCTTGTCTTCCGGCCCATCTACTTCGTTGCATCAAAGGCCGAATACGTTGAGTATGCAACCTTTAATGCGCCTTGTACATGGACCGGAATTCTGAGCTATTTCTGTTCAACTTATTTCATCTCCGATCCTAAACAATATCGAGATAAAACCTGTGTTTTTTTGATTTTAATGTTTACAAATTTTTTTTATTTCTTTTTTTTCACAAAGATTTTGATAACATTCCTCGCAGATCACATTTCCGTTGTCATCATTTCTCTCAAGCATGATATGGGGATGCATCAAGGGCAGTTCACATCCGCATATATGACAGAAAATTTCCAGCCCGGTTATTTTTCTTGAAATTTTTGTTTTTTGATTTCCCATAAATCACCTTCCGGATTTTAAGAATACTTTTAAACTCCTTCAAAGTACCTTGAATTATTACTCGATTATCAAGTTTTTTAATTGAAATTTTTCCAAAACGGGGGTCAGGCTTTTCTTATTCGTTGTTATCAAACTATAAATATATGTTAACCTCAAAAGTTGAGATAATGACAATAAGGAAAGCCTGACCCCCTTAAATCTTTAATGTTCGATAAAAACTTGATAATCGAGTATTAGAGTTTCATTTTTTGTTGTGAGGCCGCCTTAGAGTCTTCAGATCGGCCTCATGGCCGTTATATTATACCATAAAGCGCCCCACCTTTAAGTCCGAGTTTTTTAACCTTTTCTGCAATTTTCTGATCAACTTCAAGGGTCGGGGCATGAAAAGGTTTTTTTCTTGCGTCAATAATCAAAGAACCTTTGCACCCGAAATGCTTGAATTTGATAAAACTGTCAACGCCGTAAACATCGTGTGAGGGATTGGATTTTGAAAACGCCGTCCATAGAAAATTTGAAAAATTCAAAACAGCATCCTTTGAATCATCTGCAAGCACCATTAAGGGAAATCCCTGCATCATCGATTTTCTGTGGCAAAACGCAGGATCAAGACCTTTAATATCTTTTGCTGCGTCCTGATAACTTATAAAAGGCGGTGCCTGAATTACAAGGACTCCGGGACATGCAACTGCAGGATCGGAAAAGGGAAAGGGAATCAGCAGATCAACCGGAATTTCTCCTAAAAGCTCTCTTTTCTTTTTTCCTGCAGCGGTGATGACAAGCTTTGATCCCCGGTTAAGTTCTTCAGAGGAATAATCAAGGGTATCCATTGTTGTACTTGTCTGAAAGTGAAGATCCTCTTTGAAATCAACACGTTCAAGAAAATGAATAAAAAATTCCATCTCATTTTTTATATCAAGATCCGGGGCATCTTCATGGGCGCAGATAAAAAGATATTTAGCAAGGGACAGCTGGCCAAATCCAAGTATGGCATTGGCATGGGTTAAAAGTTCCATGGGCTTTGTCTCTTCATAGGGAGAATATCTCTCCCTTGCCTTTGCAAGGAGAAGAGGGTGCACACCTGCTGCATCAACGGCATGGACAGCAGTTACCCCCGGGATTTCAGCAGAAACAGCGTTTCCTGCAATTTCATGTACAAGTCTTCCAAAAACCGAATCTTCCTGGGGTGGACGTCCCACAACGGTGAAAGGCCATACAGCATTTTTCCGGTGAAAAACGGATTCAACTTCAAGATAAGGAAATTCATGCTCAAGGGAATAATACCCGAGATGATCTCCAAATGGACCTTCCTTTTTTGTCCGATACGGTAAAACCCTGCCTGTGATACAGAAATCAGCATCAAGGGAAACAATAGAATCTGATCTGATACCATATCTGAACGCCCTTGAACTTAAAGCCCCTGCAAAACATATTTCCGGCATCCCTTCGGGCAGGGGCATAACAGCTGCAAGTGTATGTGCAGGAGGGCCTCCGACAAAGATACTTACCCTGAGAGGAATTCCCTTTTTCAAAGCCTTAAAATGATGATTCCCAATCCCCCTGTGAAGCTGATAATGAAGGCCGGTTTCCCTGTCAGGAAGATAATCTCCCCCTGACAATTGAATCCTGTACATTCCCAGATTGGACTTCATTATCCCCATGGCCTCAGGGTCACGGGAAAAAACCTGGGGCAGCAGGATGAAACCTCCCCCGTCTTTTGGCCAGCAGCGTATCATGGGAAGTTTATTGATAGATGTACGGCATTCAAGTACAGGGCCTTTTTTTCTTTTCAGAGGCAGTGCATGAATCAGACATGACAGGGCTTTAATCCCCCTTATGGGAGATTTAAGCATGGAAAAAGGAACGGATCTTAAATTCACAAGGGTTTTAATATTTTCAAGCTCAGGCTCAAAAATCTTTAATGCCCTTTCATAGGTTCCAAACAGATTGGACACAGCAGAAAAAGGGCTGTTTTTAACTTTTTCAAAGAAAACTGCAGGTCCATCTGCCTGAAACACCTGCCTGTGAATTTCAGCCATTTCAAGATCCGGATCAACCTCATGGGTTATCCTTACAAGCTCTTTTTCCTTTTCAAGAAATTCTATACATTGTCCAAGGCTTTTAAATTTCATGGCATAAATTGTTTAATTTCTCTCTAAAACCAAATTCAACACTGTTATCCATAAAAAAAACGGTTTCAGGAATAAATTTATAAAAACTTGCATGAAAATGCCGGGCTATAAACTTCAGCGTGTTTTGCTGTCCCACATTGATCCCGAATTTTTTTATATAATCTGCTGCTGCGGCAACTGCCTCTTTCTGTTTTGGAACAGGCTCTATTGCACCTGTCATCTGCAGTCCTTTAATGTTTTGAAAACAGGCTGAGTCAGAAAATATGGAGGCACTTACTATCGAGCATGCCCCCGGTTTTTCATTTTTTATTCCCGTATCACTTATATGCCTTGATCTAAAGTTAGAAAAAAAATAAAAAAAATCCTTTCTATGGACATAATATACCGGCGCAGACCAGGGCCCTTTTCCCAAAGAATATGTAGCAATAGTCATGACCCTAACTGAAGATATGAGCTTTACGGCAGAATCAGGCCAGGATACTATCATTTACTGAAAAACCCGCCGATGATAAAAGAAATCAGCCCTGATGCAAGCCATGAAATAAGTCCGGCAAATGTAAATTTATTCATTTTTATCTGCAATCCATTACTTTTATTATTTTTCCGGTTTCATCCATGAGAACAATCTGTTTTTTAATAAGTTTTCTGTTAAATCTGTTTCTGCACCTGAAAATCACCGTGACTTTGTAAAGACCATTATCAAGTAATTTCACATCTGACCATGATATATATTTAATGGAAGAAGGAACAGGCTCCATTCGCTGGTGATATTGTACAACCTGGATCACAGAACGATTTTCAGAATCATTTCGGGGAATATCTGATTCTGCTGTTCTTATACCCATAAAAAAAACAGATATTACAAAGCAGAAAACAGGCAATATCAACCTGTATTTTTTAAAAAATAAAATAAATCTTTCCATGATTCCTTTACTTATATTCCGCTGTTCTTTCCGAGTCAAACATTTTAAAAAGCTTTCCGGCTTTTCTTTGCATTTTTTTTATGATAAACCTCAACTCAACAAAAACGACATAACATAAACGGTCACGGGCATGGCCCGTTTTTTCACTGAAATATGTAAGGTATTTAACAGGAATTTCATATAAAAAGAATTCCCATGGCAGACAAGAACACTTCAACATTCAAAAAACTTACAATCGCATCTTTTATCATGATGTCATCTGTTTTTGCAAGCCGGTTTCTTGGCCTTGGGCGGGAGATGGCACTGGCCTATGCAGGAGGAGCAGGAGGCAGTGTTGATGCCTATCAGATTTCATTTATTATTCCGGAAATTTTAAACCACATTGTGGCAAGCGGTTTTTTATCAGTAACTTTTATCCCCATCTTTTCCCACTGGCTGTCAAAGGGGAAAGAAGATGAAGGCTGGAAGATTTTCTCCATTATTTTCAACAGTTTCAGCATAATTCTTGTTATTTTTATAATTTTCTCCATGATTTTTGCACCTAATCTTGTAAAAATTCTTGCACCGGGACTTCATGATCCCATCCTGTTTAGCAAGGCCGTGCGGATGACAAGGATAATAATTCCGGCCCAGTTTTTCTTTTTTTCAGGCGGACTTTTCATGGCTGTACAGTTTGCAAAGGAAAAATTTTTAATTCCCGCCATGGCTCCCCTTTTATACAATCTGTTCACAATTATTTTAGGGCTTGCCTTAAATTCATTTCTCGGTATTGAAGGTTTTGCCTGGGGAGTTTTAACGGGTGCATTTATTGGAAATTTTCTTCTCCAGTACTTTGGAGCAAAAAAAACAGGGCTTAAAATTTATCCGATTATCAACATCAGACATCCTGATTTTACGAAATATATCATTTTAACCCTGCCCCTTATGGCAGGGCTTACAATGGTTTTTTCCACGGAACTGCTACTGAAATATTTTGGTTCCTTTCTTCCCAAAGGAAGCATTGCATCCATGAATTACGGATTAAGGATAATGTATATTCTCGTGGGATTATTCGGCCAGGCAGTTGGCATGGCTTCATATCCTTTTATGTCAAGGCTTGCGGCGGAAAATAAAATGGATCACCTTAACAGGATTCTCAATAAAACCCTTAAATTTCTCCTTCTTGTAATCCCTGTTTCTGTTCTTCTAATGGTCTTAAGACAGGAAATTGTTCTGATCCTGTTTAAAAGGGGAAAATTTGATTTACAGGCCACAAAAATTACAGCGGAAGTGT
Source organism: Desulfobacteraceae bacterium (assembly GCA_015493575.1). Classification (GTDB taxonomy): domain Bacteria; phylum Desulfobacterota; class Desulfobacteria; order Desulfobacterales; family Desulfobacteraceae; genus WGCX01. The sequence continues at coordinate 7,199 of WGCX01000285.1, forward strand.
TACCCTTTATACTTGCAGGAACCTTTGCCTATGCCGCCCAGACCCTTGTTGTACGCGCTTATTATTCCATTCAGAACACCTGGCTGCCAACGGTTTTCAGCACCATTGTGGTTTTAATAAGTCTGCCGGTCTTTTATATACTAATGAAATTTATGGGAATAAAAGGCATTGCACTTGCCCTGTCAATTACCGCCACAACCCAGGTAAGCTGTCTGTTTAAATTCTGGAATATGAAAACAAACAACACAGGGGGAAACTCCGTTTATAAATTTTTTATGAAAATTGCGGCAATAGCCTTGGGAATCGGGGCCATTCTGTGGAAAACAGAGGCCATTTTAAAAACTTTAATCAACACGTCCCTTCCCTGGGGTGCTTTGCAGGTATGCATATTGACAGGTATAATTTTCCTTTTTCTGCTGATTGGTGCAGGCTTTATCTTTCATATTGAAGAAATTTCTTTTATGATTCAAAAAATCACAAAAAAAACTGCAAAATATGAAATGTAATTTACAGAATACTTTTTCCAAGGGCTGAAATTGTCAGATCCACGGCAAGTTTTGCAGTTTTGTTTGCCTGGTCAAGTATGGGGTTGATCTCAACAAGATCCATTGATGTAAGTTTCCCGGAATCTGCAATTATCTCCATGAACAGATGGGCTTCCCTGTATGTCAGGCCGCCGGGAACCGGCGTTCCGACCCCTGGTGCTTCCACAGGGTCGATGGCATCCATGTCAAGGCTGATGTGCAGCCTTTTCATGTGTAAAAATTTCATCAGGGCCTTGTTGGCAGCGGAACTTATCCCCTGTTCATCAATATCACGCATGGTAAAAACGCTTATCCCGCTTTTTTTAAGCCTTTGTTTTTCCTTTTGATCAAGATCCCTGATGCCAAACAATACCACATTTTCAGGATCAATTTTCCTTCCATGTCTGCCGATATTGACAAGATTTTCATCACCTTCGCCTGTGAGCACGGCAAGGGGCATACCGTGAATATTTCCCGAAGGAGAAGTCTCCGGAGTGTTAAAATCTGCATGCGCATCAATCCATATAAGACCCGTTGGCTGATCATGGGAAACCCCGCCTATTGTACCAATGGATATGGAATGATCTCCCCCGAGAAACAGGGGAAAAGTATCATCTTTAACAGCCTGTTTTCCTGCTTCATAGGCTGCATTGCAAACCGCTGTAATTTCGCTGAGATATCCTCCCTGTTCATTGATCTTTCTGTGATCCCGCACAGGCACTTTAACATCTCCTCTATCCTCAACAATATAACCTAAGGAGCATAAATCCGGCTCAAGCCCGGTATATCTTGCTGCAGCAGGCCCCATATCAACGCCGCGGTGAAGCTGACCAAAATCCATTGGAACCCCGATAATACTTATCTGTTTTTTCATCTCTTTTCCTTTATTTTTTTAAAACATCTTCCATAACATTTTTTAAATTTCCAATTGTATATGGCTTTGTAATAATACCTTTAAAACCATATTCAGCGTAATTTGCCATAACAGGATCATCAGCATATCCGCTGGAAACAATAACACGGGCATTGGGGTCCATCAAAAGAACTTTTTTTACCGCTTCTTTTCCACCCATACCACCCGGTATGGTTAAATCCATGATAATTGCATCAAAGGGATCTCCATTATCCAAAGATTTTCTGTACATATTTAATGCCTGATCTCCATCTGCTGCAGATTCAGATAAAAAACCGATGGTTCCAAGCATTGCATCAACAACCATTTGAACGGCTTCATCATCATCCATTATCAGAATTTTTGCAGTATGTCTTTGCCCGGCATTATTTTTTCCAGCCTTTTGTTCCGCTGACAGATTATTGGTATTTTTTTCACTGTCTTTGTGCTTTTTTTCCATGCAGGCCGGCAGAAAAACCGTAAAGCAGGATCCCTTACCCGATTCCGATGCTGCGCTTATATGACCGCCGTGTTTTTTTACAATGGAATATGCAACAGCAAGTCCCAGACCGTTGCCCGCACCCTTTGTTGTAAAATAAGGGTCAAACACCCTGTCAAGAAGTGCATTGTCCATTCCGCATCCCTCATCCCGCACCGAAATTTGTACATATCGCCCCTGTTTAAAATTTGCAGTTTCAGTTTCCGCAAGTTCAATATTTTTCAGGCTGATATAAAGATTTCCGCCATTGGGCATGGCCTGGCAGGCATTGATTGTCAGATTGGAAAACACCTGCTGAATCTGTCCCCTGTCAATTTCAGCCATCCACAGATTATCCGGTATATCAAAAAAAGGTTTTACATTACTGCCGGAAAGATCAAATTTTACCATTTCCTCAATAAGTTGTCCTATTGCCCTTTTTTCCAGTACAGGTTTTCCACCCCTTGCGAAAGTCAAAAGCTGTCTTGTAAGACCCACTGCCCGGTGCATGGATTTTTCTGCTTTTTCAAGAAATCTGTATTCAGGATGATCCTTTCCAAGTTTTGTTTTGACAATTGAAATATTGCCAAACATGCCCGTCATTATATTGTTAAAATCGTGGGCAATACCTCCTGCAAGGATACCGACACTTTTGAGTCTGTCCATTTTCTGCATCTCTTCACGAATTCTGTACTTATCTGTAACGTCCCTGAACACCAGCACCACACCAGTGATATTGCCGTTCTTATCTTTAATCGGGGCTGCTGAATCTGCAATCTGATATTTATTTCCATTCCTTGATACAAGGCTCGTATGATTGGCAAGACCTGTAATCTTCCCGTCCGTAAGGACCTTATCAACGGGATTGACAACTTTTTCCCCTGTGTCGGAATTGATAATGTTAAACACCTCGGGAAGCGCCCTGTTTTCTGCCTCTTTAAATTTCCAGCCTGTCAATTTTTCTGCCACCCGATTAATAAGTTCTATTTTACCTGTTCTGTCACATGTAATAACCCCGTCGCCAATGGAATGTATGGTAACGGCAAGCCTCTCTTTTTCATTTAAAATTTCCTGTGTTGATTTTTTTCTCTCATCAAGCATTTCATTGGCGTATTCAGCCATCCTGTCAAGCTCGGCAAAGTGGATCAAATCCCGGTTAACCGGTTCATCAGCAGTTACGGCCCCGTCAAAAAATAAGACAAAAAGGCTGAAATCATTTTTAAGCCTGCGGGTCATTATTCTAAGGGAAAAAAGAAAAAAACAGACGATGGCAGATATTAAAAGGAAAAAATAAAAAAGCCGTGTTTTTATTCCTTCGTTTAATTCAGCCTGCATTGCTGTAATATCCTTTTCAACATCATCAAGGTATACACCGGCTCCCACAATCCATTTTAAATCGGGAATCCCACATATAAAAGATGCCTTTGGAGATTCCTTTTCAGGGTTATTTAATTTTACCCATGAATAATAGATATAATCTCCATGGGGTTTTAAAGCTGCCTGGTACTCTTTTTTAAATATATTTTTTGTTTTTTCAGGATTTTTATTAAAAACCTCCCAGAGTTTTTTTCTTTTAAAAATAATTTTTCCGTTTGACACAAGGGCATCCCCGTTAAAACGATTGATAAAGATATATCCTTCCCTGCCAAAGCGTATTCTGCTGATATCTTTAAGCAGATCGGTTTTTATCTGATCTTCAACATCATCCACATACAAACCGGCCCCGATAAACCAGTTGTAAGGTTCGAATAATTTTATAAAGGCTATTTTTTTAAAATCATCTCCTTTTGTCCCGGATTTTAACCAGTGATACTCATAAAAACCCTCGGCTGAGGTTTTTATAATTTTAATCATATCCTTTGTAATATACTGTCCGTGGGTGTCTTTTACATCGGTAAGATTTACGCCTTCAAGTGAGGGCCTACTTGGAAATAATACCGCCTTTCCGTCAAAACCGTTGATAAAATAATATCCGGTGTTCCGGGCAAACCGTATGGGCCTTAAAGCATCTACTATCATATGTTTAATTTCAGCACTGGTTTTATCGGCTTTGTTCTGCCGGTAAATATTTTTTGCTATAAAGTACGCTTCATAAACCCTTGATCTGATTTTTTCCTTTGTTAAACTTTCACCTTCTGCTTTTTTATAATTAATCATACTAACGACCTGTTTGACTTTCTGTCTGATCATCTGTTTCTGAGCGTCAGTGTATTTTAAACGCATCTGTCTGCTGCGCAAATTGAAATCATGATAAGAGCAGAGAGAATCAAGCAGCAAAACACTCCCGCCAATTCCGATTATAAGAACAATTCCCCATAGTTGAATAAATCTGATAAGATTGGTTTTTGTCTTCATATTTTTTGCCCTTTTCATCTTGTTACAAAATCATCATTCGTTAGCGGATCATTATCATGCAGGAAAAGGCAGACCGGGCTCAATAAAGTATTTCACTCAAGGCAGACAAAGAAAAATAAAATATCCTGATATTTAGGATCGGAGATGAAATAAGTTGGACAGAAATAGCGCAGAATTTCGGTCCATGTACAAGGCGCATTAAAGGTTGCATACTCAATGTATTCGGCCTTTGATGCAACGAATTTGATGCAACGAAGTAGATGGGCCGGAAGACAAGCAATTTCGTTCAACTTATAAAATTTTCGGTCCTTAAATATGTATATCACAGAAAGGACCATGTGTCATATAGAAAAATTGACAATTTTTTTATCATAAAGGTCCCAACTTCTGATAAAGTTACAAATACTCTTTTATGTTCGTCAAGATCTCAGATTTTTTTAGCATTGTAACGTTGTTCAGATAGGCCTCATGGCAGTCATATAAAAATACTGCTCAAAGTGTCGACAGCAGAATCCTCGACGACAAATCCATCCGGATCGCATTCATGACCGTTACCAGTTAACATGACTGACCAGAATGACACGTATATCCATGACATTGGTATGGGTGTGTCCTGTTTTGAAAAGGTCTGAGATCTTATCAAAAAAAATATTGTCCTCTAACCTACAGCAGCCATGGATGCAGGTCTCGGGCTTAACGATTTCAAACCCTGCATTAAAAATATTTACGGCATGTTTTCTCATCTGATTCAACAGATCTGAACTTTTCATGATTATCCACAATTTACATGATAAGATCGAATATTTACGATTAAATTGAATAAAATTATTATAATTACAATATGTTATGTTATGTTTCGGTTATTCCTGAACTTTGACAACACAGAACCCAAACAGATCTTGTAAGGTTTTTACCATTCTTGACTTTCTTCCCGTTATTTTTTATAACGGCCATTCAACAAAAGATGAGCCAAAGGAGCGGAGTCAACCATTATAATTAAAGATATTTTACATGCGTTTCATATAAACGGCCATGAGGCGGATCTGGATTGGCCCAGATTTGCCTCACAACAAAAAATGAAAGTCACACGTTTTTTTACAAAGACTTTCTTATAAAACGGCCATGAGGCCGATCTGGACTGCGCCACGTAGCCTCACAACGGACATAAAAAGAGCATCAGTTACTTCGTCAAAAGTGAGCTCTTTCTTACAAAAAAAAATATTTAAACAAATATGAAACAAAAATTATTTCAGACAATTGAAGGCAAAATTCTTTTTGTCGGAATTATTCTTGCCGTATTACTCCTGATGACAGTGGGATATTTTGCCTTTGTTGATATGAAAATTGCGAAAATTCTGGTTCTGATATTTTTAGCCCATACGATTGGCGGCCGGGCAGCAGGGATAGGTCTCTGCATCATGAATAATTTTGGACCGGTCATTACCATCTGTTACAATTTCTATCTTGAAGTGTTGATTGTCTGTTTTACCTACTCGATTTTTGTCCTGACGGTTAACAATTATGTTCAAATGCCCTGGCTGAGAAGAATGATGGAAAAAATCTCCAATAATGCCCTTGAACAAAAAGACAAAATTGAGGCCTATGGCTGGATCGGCATTTTCTTTTTTGTCATGGCTCCTTTTTTCATGACAGGCCCGATGGTGGGCTCCATCATCGGGTATATGATCAGGATTCCATTGGTCAAGAATTTATCCGCCACCTTTGGGGGCACGCTGGCTGCCATTATTATCTGGTTTTTCTGTTTTGATTTTATGCAGCAGCAGTTCCATCTCATTCAATACATATTTGCAGGGATTGTCGTTATTGTCATTCTGTCCAAATACAAAAGTATTAAAAATTTTCTATTTGGTATAAAAGGCCATGAAGCCAATCTAAATGCTGTTAAACGGTCTCACGACAAAAAGTAAAACTCTGATATTTTTGATTCCATCTGTCGTATTTAGGATCGAAAATTTATAAGTTGAGCGAGAATGTCTGGGGTTACCTCTCTCATGGCATCAGGGGTAAAGCCCCCTGAAATGCCAAGGCAGGTTGCCTCTTCAATATCAATATTATCATAACCCACGGCAAACTTTGAAAAGACTTTGATTTATTTCATGTTTTACGATAACAAAAATGAATGCAGACATCAGTTCCCTGATAATTTATTTTGCGCTGAATGTATAAATTCCCTGCCATGTATCTTTATCAGGAGGATGTTTTATAAAAGCATTTATTCTTTCTATAAAAACATCGTTTATCTGTCGTTTATCCCTGATTTTGCACTGTTCAAACATTTTTTTTGATTTTAAAAAGTGCCCTTTTCTGTACATACGAAATGCTGCCTGGAATTCTTTATCGTTTATTTTGATTTCAGCAGATGGCTGCCCCGAACATACAGGTTCAAAAATTTTCACGGGTTCGTCCATGCCCTTAACCCTCACAATATCAACAAATCTGCTGTAAAATTTACCTCCCGCCATATTTTTTGTATTTTGGGAAATAAGAAACGAAGTACCATAATATTTGTTAAGAGATTCAAGTCTTGAGGCAAGGTTAACATTCTTTCCTACCACGGTATAATCAAAACGTTTACTTGTCCCGAAGTTACCCACATTAACAATACCGGTATTTAACCCCATTCCAATACTGATCTGAGGAAACCCCATGGCAGTCCATTCAACATTCATTTTTTTCAGTGCTTCAGCCATTTCAAGCCCGGCATTCATGGCATTTTCTGCATGGAATGGATCATCCAGAGGAATACCCCAGATAGCCATTATTGCATCTCCGATATATTTATCAACCATACCTTTTCTATCTAAAATTATATCGGTCATGGCGCTTAAATAAAAATTAAGCAGCTTTGCTATTTTTTCTGAACTTATTTTCTCTGAAATAGTGGTAAAATTTCTTATATCACTGAAGAATATTGTCACCTCCTTTTCTTTTCCTTCAAGTGATAATTTTTCCGGCTGTTCCAGTAATTGGCTGACAAGACTTGGAGCAAGATAATGGGCAAAGGCGTTCTCTATAAATTTTTTCTCCTTTTCCTTGAAAAAAAGGCTTGTGACAATAACAGTGGCAAATACTGCTGTAACACTGACAAGCGGATATACCACTCCAATCAATTTATGGTTCATGAAAAAAAATTTGTAATTACCCACAAGAACAACAGAAAAGAATGCAAGGCCAGCACTTCCACATAAAAGCGGAGTTGTAAAAGTTAATATAACAGTCAGTGCAGCTCCTCCAAGTATAACTATTAAATATATAATCATAGACTCTGTAAAACGATCGTATTGAAAAGCATCCTGCTTAATAATATTATCAATAATCGTTGCATTGATTTCAACGCCGGGAAAGGCACTTGAAAAAGGTGTTGCCCTCAGATCGGACAGGCCGGAAGCTGAAGTACCAATAAGAACGAATTTGTTTTTTAACAAGGAAGAATATTTTCCATTTATAATATCTATTGCAGAGCAATATCTAAAAGTTCTTAATGGCCCCCTGTAATTTACACTGATTGCACCAAAATTATCCGTTGGAATAAATCGGTTTCCAAGCGAAATTCCGATAATGGTATTTTTATTATCTATTTTGTTCTCCGAAGTATGGATAGTGATATTTTTTATTTTAAGTCCAATTCTTGCTGTTTCCAGTGCAAGGGAAGGATAGGGAAGAGAATTAAATGAAACCAGCAAAGGTATTTTATGGATTATTCCTCCTGCATTAGGAAATACATTTATAAAACCCTGGCTTTCGCCCTGGTCAATATCGGGAATATTCAGCACCACACCCTTTGCCTCTGAAAGATTAAGATGGGAAAAAGGAACATTGTGTGGCGAAACATTAATATTTGCAGAGACAAAAGGCACTTCATCTTTGTCACTCCCACTGGCTGCTGAAAAAGTAAAAGAAAAACCGGTTATGGTATTGGGACGGAAAAGAGCATCTCCGAACAGAGTATCAAAATTATAATTTTTTTGCTGTTTTAGGTTTTGTTTAAGGTTCTGAATAACGGGAATAAGAGATGTGTAAGTTTTTTTTTCCAGGTTGTCCAGCCAGTTTGACGGAGAGGATCTGTCTTTCTCAGGAAAAATCATATCAAGCCCAAGAGAAAGGGGATGGGAATCTTCTATTTTATTTACTAGTCTGGCCAATATGTCCCTTGACCACGGCCATTGTCCCAGTGCTTTAAGGCTTGGTTCATCAATATCTACGATAACAACTTTACCGCTTGTCTTTTCTTTACCCCTGAATTTGAACATCGCGCTGAACACTTGGGAATCCAGGGAAAATATCAACCTGTTACCGGATTCCGGCATAAAATAATAAGCAGTACAGAACAGTATAATAACCAAAAACCCTGATATTAACGGTATTGTTCTGTTTGCTTGTGAGAAATATGATAAATTCACTTTATCCTTACGATAATATTATACCTGAATACTGAAAGCTTTTTTTGAACGGATATGCAAGGCGACAGAACAGATGCAGTCGCCTTACCCAGATATAACATTTAAGGTTATAGAATATCTTAAATTAAAAATTAAGGTCTGTCCCCGGCAAAAATCCCTGTTATCTCTGTTTTATTATCGTTAAGGTCAGCATGGAAATTACCACCAATTGATTTGGCATTGTTTCCGAAAAATCCTCCATTCAGATCACTGGCTATAGTATTGGCAATTTTTGCCTTAAAACCGTTAACATTTAAACCATTAACTCCCAATTTAAAAATAATACTGCCTTTTTCCAGGTTAAGAACAATATTTTGACTGGGAAATGATATTTTACCTGAAACAGCATCGGACGATGAGGATGCAAAATTTATATTTATTTCTGAACTTCCATCCATCTGAGTAATACCAGCTACATTATTTTGTGTCATGACACCCTTTGCAGGACCAAGATAATTCCCCGTAACTTTTTGAGATATAAGAGACAAAAGGTCACTATTCGGAGTTTTTTCTCCTGCCACCCACATGGAACCCGGCACATGAATATGATAGGGTGCCCCTGTCTGGGGATCATTATATGGAGTCTCCCAATATCCCCATGATACATAATCCGCCAGTTTACCCCCGTATGAATCTGTTTCAATGTAAGCACCTTTTGGCTTTATGTCACCAGCTGTGGTTCCGGAATTTACCACACCATTCCCACTTATCAATGCAGCAAACATATCATCTGTAATATATGCGGAATTCCCTGCGTCACCGATTTTTACATTTTCTAAGTTTATGGAACTGTCATGGAAATCAGCAGCTGAAAAACTTCCTGTCACGGTTCCGGCATCTCTGTCAAGGGTAATACTGAAATCAGAGTCCTTTTTGTTTAAGAAAACTCTTCTGTTCTGATCAGGCTGATTCATATCTTCACCGACACCTGTCACAAATCCGTTAAGAACCACCTTACCGGTTGGGGCTGTAATAGTATTACCTGATTTAAATCCCCCAAAAGAAAGTGCCCACATTCCCACAGATTGTGACATATTTGAGGCCACATCCAAAAGATCTCCTTGAAAAACACCACCAACGCCCTGATATTTTGAACCAAAAAATTGAGTGGAGGCAATATTAGTATCTGATGTCCTCCATAATACGTCTGACACATTGGAAGTTTGCGTATCTGTAGATGAAAATTTCTGTAAATCCGGATGATCAGTGAGTGTAGTACCAAAAAATACGGCCTTATCCAGATCAGGTGCATCTGATGCGATGTTTCCAAAACCAATTAATCTAAAATTTTCGTCTCCATCCTTTTTAAAACCCAACATGAATTTGCTGTTACGCCAATTCATTATCAAAGTCATTGCTCCTGAATGCTGTTCCGCATAATCATAATTAATGGAGTCGTCATAACCGCTTTCATAATGAGCAAAAAAATAATTGATTCTTCCATCATAGGTAAAAATATAATCTCCAGGACGTGCAGCTTCATCCGCAGGTATTCCGAAAAAAGAGGTATTGGAATAAAAAAATGAATCACCATTGTTATCGATAACCTGTTTTTGCGGACAATCCAAAACAAAAAATTCACGTAGAGAGGAATAATAAAGATCATTCATAACAGGATCAAAGGTTTTATCCCCAACAGGGAAAGGGGCAATACTAACACTTGTTTTAGAAAAATCCACAGAATTTTCCCCGCTTGTTTTTTCAGGAACATCAATATTAATAAAAAATTTATTACCGTTTGGCTGATAACCACCTTCTCCACTGATTGAGTTATTGTTAAAATCACAGGAAAGATAACCGTTGTCCAGTTCATCTAAAAGTACGCTCCCGTTTTCTTTATTAAAAATCAGATCCATGTATGTACCGGTCAAACTGCCCGTTGGTGTTGGAGTAGGAGTCGGCGTTGGCGTTGGCGTTGGCGTTGGAGTTGGCGTAGGAGTCGGCGTTGGAGTCGGAGTAGGAGTCGGAGTAGGAGTCGGAGTAGGAGTAGGAGTCGGAGTAGGAGTTGGAGTAGGAGTCGGCGTAGGAGTCGGTGTTGGAGTCGGTGTTGGAGTTGGAGTGGAACCGTTTCCCGATATGGTATTGATCAATTTTATTTGCTTGGATAAAGTTATATTTTGTACTATGGAATTGGAAAGCTTATTGCCCTGTACAGCATTTGACTTCCCATGTACAGCATTTGACACAATCTGTTGAAAATTCCCGGCACCGCCCTGAAAATTTGTTTTTCCGGATTTATGCCCATTTGCCTTCCCAGGAATTATAATATTCAATTGTTTTTTTGTAAATTTAAACGGTATTCCCGGAGCATGATTTTTTTCCACAATAGTTCCATAGCCAGGCTGAAGAACGGGCACTGTCCCAAATGGATTTGTCACATCTATACCTTTACCGCCAAGAAACACAACAGTTAAAATCTGATCGGCAAGCTTTAAGGCATAGTTGGACCCTCTTATTCCAATTGTAGCAATTGAAGTTTCCGTCTTAAAATTTTCAGGAGATTTTTTGGTCAGTCTTCCACCTATAATATGAAAAAATCCCTCCTTTACTTTAGTTACAAGTGCACCTTTACCGGTTTTTTTATTCCAAGCATATTTAATAAGAGTCATCTTACTTTCAGGCCCCATACTTATGACAGATGAGTCCTGAAACAATAGTTGAAGTCTAGCCCGTTTCCCGGTAACCAGCGTATCCTGAATAAATACAGGAGATTTTATTTTAAGTAATCTTTCAGTACCATTTTTTTGAAATGCATGAGCCTGCCCACGTATAGCCACTATCCTTCCGGCAGGTTTGTTCAATGCAAAAGTGTAATCCGGGTGTAAAGACATGAAAAGAGCTGAAACAATAAACAAATATAATAAACGTAAAAATTTTATTTTCATAATATCTCTCCTTTTTCATGGTCATAATTGATAAAATTTCAGAGGTTAAAAAAACATTAGAAATTAAATCTTATATAAAATTGTGTAATATTTCTTCTGTATCTGTAAACAGCAATATTAGAATGATCAGATTCCCATGTATGGGAGATACCCGCGGTAAAAACCCAATCATTTCCCAATTTAAAATTTCGGGATATATTGGCAACAATATAGTGGATTTTGGTCCTGCGTTTCTTATTAAACAAACTATCTTTTTCTTTATATTTCTCATATTCAAAAGTATATCCAAGGGAACAATTTATCTTTTTAAAGATCAACCGTGACAATGTTAACCCGCAGCCCATTCTTTTATATGAATATTGATCATCTGAGGCAAGCTCGTTCTTCCCCGTTATTTTCGGGACAACCCACATCTTACCCAGTTTGAACATGTGGTTGAGCAAAATTGAAGTTTCTATGGCATTTCTGTCATGATTCTGGTGAAACTCTTTTTTTCTTATTAAAGCTGTTATACCGGCTCTGCTTGATTTGTTCAGGGTAAAATGAAATTTTGTGGAAATTCCTAAAGCTGATGAATATCGCTTATCATCAAGAGTCATTGAATAGACTTCAGGAAGAATTTCTATCTGGGATTTTTGATTAAACCTGTATCCTATACCAGTTGTAAACCCAATATAATTGACCTCAAAATCATGGGCTTTACAATAACGTGTATTATATGTCTGCAAAAAATTCTGCCAGAACCACGGCTCACCAGACCTGTGATATCTGTGTGAAAACCCTGCTCCAAAGGGAAACATTGCATCAAGTTTTGAATGACCCACATTAACCGGTAGATCTCCCAAAGCTGGAACGGCAATTGTCTCATGGGAAGGATTAGCATATACATTGTCATCTCTTGCCACACCAAATGAAATATACCCGTTCAAAAAATTGTTTTTTTCTGACTTTTTAATAAAATCAATATATTTATTAATATTTGCCTTTACCCTTTCAGGCGGGTTTGATGCAAGTACATCATTAAATAATATCAGTGCCTGTTTCATTGCACCCATTTTAAAATACGTCCGTGCCATTTCAAGTTTTACCCGGTTATTTTCAGGATTTGCTATGCGAATTCGGTCAAATGCACTAAGAGCAGTTTCATACTCTCCTGCTTCAAAAGCACTCCTGCCAAGCAAAAAATTAATTTTTTTATTATCAGGGTGGTTAATAAACAAGGTGTTCAAAATATCCATGGATTTTCTGTAGTCTTTGTGTTTAAAACAGGAAACTGCCTTTTTATAATTAAGCATTTCCTGCTTGGAAAGAACGGAAAGATCCTGAGATAAGCCTGCTGGTACAAAAAAAATTAATGTCATTAAAAAAACAGATGCATACAAAATTGAACAATACATAAATTTTGTTTTCGGCGAAAAAATCATATTTTCTCCTTAAAATGAATAATATTTGTATATTAGTAAAGCATATATTTCAGCATATTTCCTGCCCACAAAGGTGTCAAATACTTTTATATTCAACACGATCCAAAAGATACTCCCAAAAAGAGATCCCTAATTATCGGCAGGTTTTCTTAATGCTTGTGAATGTATCCCGACAAGCTTGTCCTGACATATTTCTGGGCGAACCGCTTATTTTCGTTTTTTTACATATTCCCGAATATCGTTGTCAACACCTTTCATAAAAACATAGTGACAATCGATTTTGAAAGGGAAAGAGACCTGCACTCTTTTTTGCAGCATTATGCAGACGACAGGAGTCTCATGTTTATAGTGCTTTCCAAAGCACAAAACTCCTGCGCACAGTTTATTCTTCTTCTAAAATTTTCCTTATTGTTTTAGCGAGATCTTCAATGGAATATGGCTTTTGAATAAAATTAATTCCATCTTCGAGCATGCCATTATGAACAATATGATTATCTGTATAACCTGAAGTATATATCACCTTCAGGGATGGAATTATTTTCTTAGCTCTAAAAATGAATTCTTTTCCGTTTAACACGGGCATTACCAGATCTGTAATTACAATATCAAATTTATATTTACCAGATTTTATATCTTCCAATGCTTCTTTTCCATTGGATGCTTGATAAACCGTGTATCCCAATGATTTTAATACTGTACTTGCAACATCAAGAACTTGTTTGTTGTCTTCCACAATTAAAACAGACTCATTACCGGAATAATATGTTTTCCCCTTTGAAACTGTTTTTTTATAATGTTTTTTTTCATCACATACCGGCCAGTATATTTTAAACATCGTACCTATATCCAACTCCGAATAAATATATATACTGGCATTGTTTTGCTTAACTATACCATAAACTGTTGAAAGCCCCAGACCTGTGCCTTTGGTTTTATCTTTTGTTGTAAAAAAAGGTTCAAATACCCGTTGTTTTGTTTCGTCATCCATGCCCGTGCCATTATCTGATACTGCAAGAAAAACATAATCGCCCTTCTTACTGACATAATGCTTTTTAACGTAAGAATCATCGAGAAACACCTGTCCTGTCTCAATGGTTATTTTCTTATGAAAATCTGGTCTGACAACCTCCTGGAAAGAATCCCTGGCATTGACAACCAGATTAATCAGTATCTGTTCAAGCTGGGACATATCGGCTTTAATATGGGGAAGATTTTCTTTTAATATGATTTCCATATTAATATCTTCTGTTATTAACCGTTTTAACATTTTATTTATTGAACTGATACAATGGTTAATATTCATTATTTGAGGTTTAAACACCTGCTTACGGCTGAAAGCCAATAATTGACCTGTCAGTTTTTGTGCCCTCTCACCTGCTTTGTAAATGCCATCAATTTTATGATAAATTGGATTTTCTTTATCTATCTGCATTAATAGCAATTCAGAATAACCGTTAATAATCGTTAATATATTATTAAAATCATGAGCAACACCGCCGGCCAAAGTACCTATGGATTCCATTCTTTGCACCTGCATCAATTGTTGTTCAAGAACGCGTTTTTCAGTTACATCGCGCATTATCCCACGTAAACCCACAAAATTTTTATTTTCATCATAAACGGCAGTAGAAGTTTCCAACACAATGATTTCCGAACCGTCTTTTTTCTTAATATGACTTTCATAGTCCTTTACAAACCCTTTTTCCTGTATCTGCCTGATATACTGCCCACGCTGTTCCGGATATTTATATAGTTCTCTGGTAATATCAATTTTTTGTATCTCCTCGAGAGACGAATAACCGAAAATATTTAACCCGGCCGGATTAATATCAATAATATGGCCATCCACAGTGCTTACGAAAAGGCCATGCAATGACTCTTCGAATATTTTGCGGTAGCGCTGCTCAGATTCAATAAGCTTTTTTTCCAGTTCTTTTTCTCTATTTACAATTCTCCCGCTCCCCACGGTTCCGATCATTTCTCCGTTTTCATCAAAAAACGGCGCTTTAAACACATCGAGATACAAAAATTTTCCCTGCACATAGCCGTACTCATCAAAACGCTGGGGCTTTTTCTTTTTAATCACTATACTATCCGAATCCATACATAACTCGCCGAAGGTAAACCAGTTTTTGCGATTCGGATGCTGAGCCCTATGACGTCTCGCAAAAAACATATCGTTTTTCCCGATTGGTTCATTTACATCCTTTGCACCAAGTAAAACTTCGCAATCAGTTTTATTGGTAAAAATAAAGTTCCCGTTAAGATCCTTTGCCCAAACCAGATCGGGAATATTATCAGCGATTAAACGATACAAATGAACGATTTTTTTATATTTTCGTTCACTTTTCAGTAATGCGTTTTCCTTTTCTTTTAAATCCGTAATATTGTGGCCTAAAACCACGAGTGCTTTTCTGGAGCCGTCCTCTTTAAATAATGGTACTTTTATAACGTCATAGACCTGGTCACCTTTATGAGGGCATGGAATAATTTCAATTCCACGCGATAAACTGCCTTTTTGCCATGCAATCTCATCGCTTGTTTCGCAGGCCATAAAGGCATCGTAATAAAAATCACTGTATTCAGCCAGTTCGCTGTCTTTTTTACCCCGGTAATCCACATTTTCCAGCTGAAACAATTTCAGATCAGCTTTATTTGCTTCCTGCCAGCGGCCCTGACCGTCTTTCAAACAGATAATATCCGGCGATGCATTTATTAAAGTTGTCAGAAGTTGTTCATGCTTTTTCAGGGAATCTTCAATTTCTTTCTGCTTTGTTATATTTCTGGCAATCTTTGAATAGCTGATTATTTCCCCGGAATCATTTCTAATGGGACATATTACAGCATCTTCGTAATATTTTTTACCATTTTTATTCTTATTGATAAACACGCCGCGCCATACATCACCTCTGTTAATTGTATCCCAGAGTTCTCTGTAAAATCCGGCAGAGTGTTTGCCGCTTTTCAGGACTCTGGGGCTTTTACCTTTAACTTTATCATATGAATAACCGGTAACAAGCTCAAAGGCAGGATTAACATATTCGATATACCCGTCTGTATCTGTGACAGCAATTGCATCTGAGGATTGTTCAATAATACGGGTCATTTTAAGAACTTTATCACGATAAATTTTATTATCGGTAACGTTGCGGTTGCTGATAATACTTCCGATTATTTTGTTGGAATCGTCCATTAACGGGCGGCAGCTATGTTCAATCCAGCGGATGTCACCATCTTTATGGATGATGCGAAATTCCATGGAAAAAGGCCTGTGGCTATGCATTTGATTTTCAAATTTATGAAGGATATCTATTTTATCTTCCGGATGAATAATATTTTTCAACAGATCCGGAAACTGAATAAATTCTTCAGGCTTATATCCGGTTATTATTTCTGCTGCCGGTGATATGTATTTTATGGAATTGTCAAGCGTAAGCCACATCAGCCAGTTTGCTGAAAACTCAGCCATGGTCTTAAAAACGCATAATTCATTCATTTCTTCATCCATTTCACACACCCATTACAAAATATCATAATTTGTTTTTGCAAATCAACGAATACTGTCAACGAATACTGCTTTAAATGGTTCCAATTGCTGTTGTTTCCACCTTGATTCTGACAAAAATGAGGCTTTCATTGCATTTCCGACTGTAAATTGTCAAATTGGATTGAACTGCCATAGATCTGCCATAGATTACGGCTGCGACTGTTATATGATAATAATAAATAACTACAATGAAAATGAGATGTCAAGAAAAAACCTTTTTCGCTGTTCAACAGGGTCAGTCAACTCGGAAAAACCATTGGCAAGCTCAATTCCTGCAATGTACAATTCAAACCGCCCGGCATTTTTTTTGTTATCAGATTTTAACTTGGCAGGGGCTGCAGGGAAATTCGGACAATCAAAGATAAATTACGGAGTCTGCATCCCCCATATTTCGGGGGATGACTGGAGATCCCATTTTTCGGGCTCAAAAAGATCAATAAGAGCTTCGGGAACAGGGCTCAAATCCCTCACGTTTTTGAAAAACAAAGCTTAAAGGAGTTTCAACTTCAAGAAAACCGTTTAAAATGAAAAAACTGCGTACAACCTGAATAATTGCCGCTCTTTTCTCTAATATTTTAGGCCTTACCCCTGAATTTCTGTAATAAAAAACAAGAAATTGAGGCAGGTACATGGGTTGCGGGCATAACTCGCTTTAGAATTTTATTGATATTTCTGTGTACCTGCTCTGTGTCTTTGTATGAAGATATTATTTTTTTCATAAACTACCCTTTCTTTTTAAATA
>WGCX01000286.1 GCA_015493575.1 Desulfobacteraceae bacterium
ATTAAAAATTTGAGAGGGTCAGGCTTTCCTTATTGTCATTATCTTAACTTTTGAGATTAACATATATTTACTGTTTGATAACAACGAATAAGAAAAGCCTGACCCCCGTTTTGCAAAATTTTCAATTAAAAAACTTGATAATCGAGTTAAAGGCATGGGAAAAAATGAGTGGGAAAATTGTAACAGAAAATGGCGTATTAAGACATGAGGGCGTTTTTATGACCTTTCGGAGTTATGTAACCTGCATGAAACATCATTGTATTCTACTGTATTTTGCCATTTTTCTTCTTTTATTGCTAAATATTAACTCTGTTTACGGGGCAAGAATAAAAGATATTGCAGCAATAGAAGGTATCAGGACAAATCAGCTTACGGGATACGGCCTTGTTGTGGGACTTGACGGGACAGGTGATAAAACCGGAACTGATTTTACAAGTCATGTTCTCGCAAATATGATGGAACGAATGGGGATTCATGTTGTTGATCAGTCCCAGCTGAAAATTAAAAATGTTGCAGTGGTCATGGTCACTGCTGATTTGCCTCCATTTGCCAGGATCGGGAACAGAATAGATGTTACTGTTTCATCCATTGGTGAGGCAAAAAGCCTTTCCGGAGGGACTTTGATTCTTACTCCGCTTAAAGGAGTTGACGGAAAAGTGTATGCTCTTGCCCAGGGCCCCGTGGCTCTTGGTGGTACAGGAGCAGGAGGTAAAGGCGGCGGCACCCAGAAAAATCATCTTCAGGTGGCAAGGATAGCCAACGGCGCTAGTGTGGAGCGCGAGGTTCCAATGCATCTTGAAGGTAGGAAAAAGTTAATTCTTTCCCTGTTTAATCCGGATTTTACAACGGCAAAAAGGGTGGCAGATACCATAAATACTTCCATTGGTAAAGGGATAGCAAGGGAAATTGATTCAAGTGCCCTTGTACTTAACATACCGGAAGCAATGAGAAAAAATAATGTTGCTGAATTTATAGCAGACATTGAAACACTGACCGTTATACCTGATTCCAGAGCAAAGGTTGTCGTAAATGAAAAAACCGGTACAGTTGTTATTGGAGAAAATGTTACCATCTCCACGGTTGCCGTGGCACATGGGAACCTTACTGTGACAATTCAAAAAGGACAGAATGTTTCCCAGCCGCAGCCTCTTTCCAAGGGCACAACCGTTGCCACGCCAAGTACAAATGTGAATGTAAAGGAAGAAAAAGTCAAGGTGATGAATCTTCCGGGATCTTCCACAATAGGAGAACTTGTAAAGGGACTGAATTCCATCGGTGTATCTCCAAGGGATCTGATCAGTATACTTCAGGCGATAAAGGCTGC
This sequence comes from Desulfobacteraceae bacterium, assembly GCA_015493575.1. Lineage (GTDB taxonomy): Bacteria > Desulfobacterota > Desulfobacteria > Desulfobacterales > Desulfobacteraceae > WGCX01. The sequence goes on from WGCX01000286.1 coordinate 1,325, forward strand.
GGGAGCTCTTCAGGCAGAGCTTGACATTATTTAAGGATTTAGGGAACTTCCAAAACATAATTTACGCATCCTGTTTGCCCTTTTGCCCGTTTTCTCTGTTGTGATAACAGGCATATAGTTCGACTACGTACCTGTCATCACGCCTTGAAAACGAACAAAAGTACTGCACGATATACGTATATTATTTTCTTCCAGTTCCCTTACTGAATTTTGAACTTGAATGTTATAACTGCTTTTATTTTAAACAATAGTTAACGGGAATGGTGGTTTCATGGAGATAAAGCTTATAAACCGGATGAACAACATGAGTCTTCCGGAGCTGAAAACAGAAGATATTAAAAAATGTTCCGGAAAAAAATTTATGAAAAAAGACGAAAAAGCATTGCATGAGGCCTGCAGAGGATTTGAATCAATCTTTCTGGAGTCCATGTTAAAATCCATGCGTAAAACCATACCTGAGGATAAACTGTTTGGAGACGGTAACGGCATGGATATATATACATCGATGCATGATCAGTATCTTGCCCGGAACATATCTGAAGATGGCAGAGGTATCGGTCTGGAGGATTTTCTCTACAGACAGATTTCACGATCCGGATGATGAAAAAATCATGCATTTATTTTTTCAAGCGTTACAGCGGCAGGATATTGATTGTTTCCTTTAACCATGGCTTTTATCAGGAACAGCGGCGGCGGTATGAATATTGCTGTAGAGTACTATAAAGATAAAATTAAAGTCTTACAGGGGTTTAACCGGAAAAAATTGCCGGTTTTGCCCTGATTTTTTTGATTTTAATTTTCAACATTCCAATGCCGATATATATATAGGAGTATGGGGAGTTAAATATGGAAAAAATTACCTGTAATATGTTGAAGACACTTCAACAGAAATTTATCCTCTATTGTGATCTTGTATCTGTGATGACCAAAGAAAGGGATTATATTATGAACATGGATATTAAATCCATGTGGTCTGCATGCTCAGAAAAAAAGAAAATCGCCATTGATATTGAAAAAATAAAAAAGACAATTGCTGATATTGTCAAACAATATCCACTACTTTTTGATATGGATATGTCAGAAGCGGATCTTTTTGAGATTATCAGGGCTATTCCCGTTCGGGATAATGCTAAATCAGAACTTTCAGACATTGTCGTTGAGATTAATCTTAAAAAAGATGAACTTCAAATGCTTTCATTTGAGAATGAAAAATATGTCCGGGAATACCTTGAAGTTATAAATGATGTCATGTCAACTATTGTGGGAGCTTCAAGTGACAGGCATTATACTTATGCAGGTATGTCCGATTCTCTTGCCAGGCGAAACTGCCTTATAAATGCTGAGGTCTGATTATGGCCGGAATATCTTCCACCTTAAATATAGCCAAGGGTGCAATTATTGCCCAGCAGTACGGTTTAAATATTACAGGGCACAATATTGCCAATGTAAACAACCCTGACTACAGCCGCCAGGATGCAGCACAGACAAGTAATACCCCGGCACTTTACGGAGGGCATCTTTTTGGCACTGGTGTTCATGTTGGACAGGTGCAGCAGAAAGTGGACAAATTGCTTGAAAACAGACTTGTAGATGCCAAATCCAATCAGGCGGCATTTAAGGAAGCGGAATCCTATATGAATATCATAGAGAGCTTTTTTGACGAAAATTCAGATACAAGTATCAATAATGCCATGACGGATTTCTGGAATTCATGGCATGATCTTTCAGATAATCCGCTTGGCTCTTCTGAAAGAGTGGCAGTTTATGAGAAAGCTAACCTGCTTGCAAAACGTTTTAACAAGGCTGATGAAGATTTCAGTAACGTGACTGCTGACATCAACAAGGAAATTGATTCAACAATTACCAGGATTAATTCCCTGACAAAACAGATTGGTGAGGTGAACAGGCAGATTATAACACTTGAATCAAATAAAACGGCTAACGATCAGAGAGACCAGAGGAATGCTCTTGTAAAGCAACTTGGAGATCTGATAAATGTTGATACATTTGAGCAGTCCAATGGTGCCATGATTGTTAATACCGCCAATGGTAAACCCCTGGTAAATGGGGTATATTCCTATGATCTTTCCCTTAAGGACAAGGATGTCATGTGGCAGGGATCATATGGCAGCAGAATTAATATTTCAGATGACATAAAAGGGGGCAACCTTGGAGGCTGGCTTGAAATACGTGATGAGGTTGTTCCAAAATACAGGAGTGAAGTCAATGAGTTATCAAGGGAAATGATATGGGCCATGAATTATCAGCATTCCCAGGGTGCAGGCCTTGATTATTTTTCAGAGCCAATGACAGGGAATTACAGCACCGATGACAGTGGCCTGCTATCCAGTTATAAATTTGGTGATAAAATTGATTACACCAAAGATTTTTCAATATGGACCAAGGATACGACAACTTCCGATGCAAAATACAATAAAACGAATATTGATATGGGAATATCCGATGCAAAAATTTCCAACTGGTCAGGTACAGCTCCCGGAGGGGTGCAGTCAAGATATAAACTTACCGTCATGGATGGTGCAAATATAGGTGATAAAGAGGTCGCTGAAACAGACGGTGACGGACTTGCAAAAGTTTGGGGGTCCACTGCAGATGTCAGTACAGCTTTAAACGGTGCAATACAAGATCAGACGTTAACTGTTTATGACAGTCCTTCGGGCACTGCAAAGATCGACATAAAGGATTCCGGTGGGGATGCAAAAAGATCTGCCGCATCCATTGCAAAGGCACTTTCAGGTGTGGACGGAGTTACGGCATATGCATCTGCCAATTCGGCAGATTTTGATATTTCACAATTAAAAGATGGTGTAAATGCCGGGAATGGCGTACAGGAAGGCGATACCATTAAATTTTCACTTTATGTGGACGGCCTTGTACAAAACCAGAGTTTTGTTGTGGATTATTCAGACAGAGGATCGCTGACCAAAGATGAATCCCTTGAAGATCAGTTTGAAAACTCCATTCTTGAAGCAGTAAAAAATGTAAATAATATAAATGCCGACAAGGATCTTGCAGCTGACGGACTTAAAATTACAAGCAGTTCCGGTAAAACCCTTGGTGTCCAGGATTTTGAGGTTCAGGATAATGCCGGAATAAATATAAATTCTTTCAATCATTTTAATTCAGGTGATGATGTCAGTTTTACTGTTGATTCAAGTGGATTTGGCAGTTCATCTGCAACAAGCACATCTGTGACCGTGGATCTTACAGGAGTTGATACCTCAAAACCAGAAGAGGTTTCAAAGGCGTTTTATGATTCATTAAAATCTGCTCTTGCAGATAAACCGTTTACCGTGACAAATGATCCTGCCACCAATTCAATTGTTTTAAGGACAGATGACGGATCTGATATCACTATTAAAGATGGTGCCAATGACACCGGAAGTGATGCAACTTTTACCATGACAGCGCTTGGGGGGACTGCATCAAATGCAGGAAATGCCGATGACAAGCTGAGTTTTGACGGTTCAGGGGATACGGCAACGTACAATGCAGCAACAGGTTCTTCAGATTCCATAGTATTTTCAGGAAACGGTACAGGTATAACCGTTCATGAATCATCTGCAGGTGCTGTAAATAAAGCAGGGGTGATAACTGGAACGGTTACAGCATTGATGAACAAAGGCATGTCCATCTATTCTTCCGTTTCAGGAGCTGGAAGCGGGGGATTGTTTACAAATTCTGACCATGCAATTATTGGAAGTTCCATAATGACCCTTGG
>WGCX01000287.1 GCA_015493575.1 Desulfobacteraceae bacterium
GTTTGTAGAAGGTACCAATAATGCTCTGAGAGTAATAACACGCATGGCTTACGGATATCGAAATTTTGGCAATTTCAAGCTACGGGTACTCGCAGGATTAGGTGATTTTCACACTAATCCGCGATGAGCCAAAAAAATTATGATAGCTATGACCTTTTTCGAAAAATTGCAAGTGTTTCATGCTTTGTTGTGTCCGAAGGACATGGGGGTTATATAAAACACCAGGCTGAAGCGCTGACACAGTTTCTGCCCTGCCTTGCAGGTGTAAGATTCATGAGACACTGGGCAGGCCTTGCGGATATGACTCCTGACATGGCTCCCATAATGGACGGCAACGATCAGGTGGAAGGGTTTTTCATGGATTGCGGCTGGGGATACTTCGGGTTTAAATCCTGTTCCGCCGTGGGTAAATTCATGGCAGAGTTTATTGCAGAAGATGAAAAGCCCGATATTTTAAAACCCTTTACCTTGAGAAGGTATGAACGGCATCAACTCATGGGTGAAACAGCAGCCCTTGTGAATTACACTCCGGATAATTAGTGCTTTACTCCTTTGATTTTTGTCAAAAAAACAAATAATTCGGGAAAGTCAAATGGGTTGCGGGCATCACCCGCTTTAGATTTAACGGGAAAACGTTGCGGTTTCAATCGAAAACGATCTAATCGAAAACGATCTAATCGAAAACGATCTAATCGAAAACGATCTAATCGAAAACGATTTAAGCCGGGGAGAAAAGAAAATGGCTTTAACAATAACATGTCCGGTATGTGGAAAAAGAAATGGATATGAGTTCAGGTACGGTGGAGAAGATAAAGGCCCAAGACCTGATGAAAGCAATATCACACCTCAAAGCTGGTGTGATTATGTACATATGAATAAATGCGTTGCAGGCGTTCAAAAGGAATGGTGGTTCCACAGGGATGGATGCGGTTCGTGGTTTACCATTCACAGGGATACAACAACCAACCTTGAAGTTACGAAACCTGAAACAAAATTGGAATTGAAAGAAAAAACCGTGGAAGAACCGAAAAATGAATCGGAAAAGAACCTCACGGCGGTTAAGGCTCATGGAAACGGAGGGAAAAATAATGAACAGGCTTAATCAAATTCCCACTTTAAAGCCAACTTTAAAAATTGATCCGTCGGAAAAAATTCCGTTTCAATACAAGGGAAAACAATACTTTGGGTTAAAGGGTGATACTATTGCAGGCGCTCTTTTTGCCAATGGTATCCGCATTTTTGGCAGGAGCCTGAAATACCACAGGCCAAGGGGGCTTTACAGCCTTGACGGAGAGTGCAGCAACACCTGCATGGAGGTAAATGGTATTCCAAATACAAGATGCGAAAACACCTTGCTTAAAACCAATATGACCATTAAAGAACAGAACGTTAAAGGCTCTGCGGAACATGACCTGATGGGTTTCATGGATAAGCTTGATTTTCTCATGCCCGCAGGTTTTTATTATAAAACCATGCACAAGCCTGCAAAAATCTGGCCTGTTGCCATGAAACAGATCAGAAAAGCCGCAGGTCTTGGTGTTATCAATCCTGACTTCAGGATGCAGGGAAATTTTGATGAAATTTTTCCTTCAACTGATGTCTGTGTCATTGGCGGGGGCCCTGCAGGCATGACAGCAGCCCTTGCTGCAGCAGAAAAGGGACTGCGCGTCATTATAATGGAATCAAGGCCGTGGCTTGGCGGTTTTTTCGATTACAGAGCCTTTGAATACAAAAACGGCATTCCCCTGTACAGCAGGGCAAAAGAGCTTGCCGCAGAGGTTGAGTCTAAGGAAAATATCAGAGTTTTCAAGCATACTTTCATGGTGGGCTCATATAACAATAATCTTATCACGGGTTTTATGACAGGATCAGAAACAGATTCCTTTACTGAGCGTTACATTGAAATACGGGCAAAAAGCGTTGTGGTTGCAACGGGATGTATCGAGCGGCCCCTTCTTTTTGATAATAATGAACGCCCCGGTGTGATGCAGCCGGGATGCGCCCTTCGCCTTGCCCGTTCCTACGGCATACTTGCCGGAAAAGAAGCTGTCTTCAGTATCGGACACGACTTAGGGCTTGAAGCTGCTGTTGATCTTTTTGATCTGGGGTTGAAAATCGCCTGTGTTGCAGATATCAGACAGGACGGACAGAATCCGGCTCTGCTTTTGGCCCTTGAAAAACGAAATATTAAAATTTTAAAGGGCTGGGTTGCTGCAAAGGCACACGGTGCAAAACAGGTCAAGAGCGTGACCCTGACCTGCCTTGATACGCTTGCTGAAAAAACGTTTGACTGCGATCTTCTTGCTGCATCGGCCGGCATGACACCTGTAACAGGACCTCTTACAATTGTTCAGGGCACCCTTAAATATGACGATTATACAGGTTTTTTCCTGCCGGATAAAGTTCCCGATAAAATGCACACCGCAGGAAGAATAGATGGCCTTGATGATGCTGTTGCCATTGAAACTTCAGGAAAGATTGCAGGCCTAAAAGCGGCATTTGACTGCAAAGCCTGTGATAAAAAAGAAATTGATGAAATCAACGCCAAATTAAAGCAGCTTCCCGGCAAAACAAGGGGGACAAAGTTTGTTACAGCTCCGGTAAAGGGACGTAAAACTTTTATCTGCTTTGATGAAGATACCACAATAAAAAATATCAAACAGGCCATTGCCATGGGCTTTGACGTTCCGGAATTGATCAAGCGGTTCACATCCGCAGGAACAGGGCCGGGCCAGGGAGGTGTTCCGGGACATAACCTGCCGCTGTTTGTTGCAAAGTACAAGGCGGAATCCGACAATGCAGTAAAACCCACCAATGTTCGAGCTCCCCTTGTTCCGCCGTTTCTTGCATCTTTTGCAGGAACCAATCATAATATGCGGAAAATGACACCCGTTGATGATCTCCAGAAAAAGGACGGAGGAATTTTCCGAAGGATAGGCGCATGGGAAAGGGCAAGGTATTTTTCAAATGATTTTTCCTGCAGACAGGAGATAGAAAATGTAAGAAACAATGTGGGTCTGCTTGACGGTTCAACACTTGGAAAATTTCGCATCCACGGGCCCGATGCCTTAAAAGCCCTTGACAGAATCTATGTCAGTGACATGTCAAAGGTAAGACCCGGCAGGGTGAAATATTCCGCCATGTGCAATGATGACGGATGCGTCATAGATGACGGCGTTGTTATAAAACTTGCAGAAAACGATTATTATTTCACAACATCAACGGGCAGAGCAGGTGCAACGGTTGAGTGGTTCCGTTATCACACGAGATTTGACGGATGGGATTATCATCTTGTCAACCTCACAGATTCCATGGGAGTTATCAATCTTGCAGGCCCCAAAGCGCGTAAGGTTTTTGAAAAAATCACCAACGAGGATGTTTCCAATGAGGCACTGCCATACTCAGGGTACAAAAAATTTCTCATAAAAGATACAATTCCCGTCAAGGTGATGCGCCTTGGGTTTGTGGGAGAGCTCTCCTATGAGTTCCATGTCCCGTCATCCTATATGAAATCACTGTGGCTGATTCTGTGTGAAGCAGGAGAGGAATTTAATATTTCAAATTTCGGTGTTGAAGCCCAGAATGTACTTCGCATGGAAAAATGCCATGTGATTCTCGGCTCTGAATCTGAGCAGAGGACAAATCTGCTTGATATCGGACTTGGATTTTTGTGGGACAGGACAAAAACAGATGCAAAAACCGTTGGCGCCGTGGCACTGCGCCAGGCTGAAAATCACCCTGAAAGGCTGAAACTTGTGGGATTTAAAATGGAAAACAACGGTCGTGCCCCCTTGGACGGTTCCATTATTGTTGATAAAAAAATTCTGGGGTATGTGTGTACCGCAAGGGACAGTTTTTCATTAAATGAGGCCGTTGGAATGGCCCTTGTTGAGTCTAAACTTGCCAAAGTAGGTACAAGACTTGAAATTTACGAACCGGAATGCAATGATAAACGTATCTATGGAAAAGTCGTTGCTGTTCCCTTTTATGATCCCGAAGGTAAAAGGATGAAAATGTGAGGTAAAAAATGATAGAAATTCAAAGATATTCACCTGTTTCCTTTAATCTTGTTCCAAAAAGAGTGGAAAAAAGGGATAACTGGAAAGTAGCGCTTGAATATGAAAAAGAGGATGCAGAAACGCCCTTTATAATTGACTTGAGCCATAGAACACGTTTTGATGTTCAGGATTCATCCATCTCATCCATTAAGCCTTTTGGGATTACGATTCCGGATGCACCGGGATTATCGGTTTTTGATCATGGTTTTCTTGTTAACCGCATGAACCGCACACAGGCTTCCCTGTGGCATCTGTCCGGAAAAGAAATACCTGAAATGCCGGAAGAACCGGCTTACACGGATGTAACGGAATCTACCATGTTCATTGCCCTTGTTGGTGAAAATGTTTTTTCCATTGCTGAAAAGCTTACCGCTCTGGATTTTTTAGATCCTGAAAGAAAAACCCCGTTTCTTTTCCAGGGACCTGTCTGCCATGTGCCGTGCCAGATTGTAACCATGAAAAAAGAGGGTGATTTACCGGGATTTATGTTTACCTGTTCAAGGGGATATGGTCAGGTGATGACCCATACTGTTATGGAAGCCGGAAAAGAGTTCGGGCTAAGCCCTGCAGGAGAGGATTTTTTCAGCTCATGGCTTGAAGAGCTGTAACTTTCTAACCCGGCAGCCATGGTACAGGTGCTACCCTTCACTCATTCTCGCAGCCCATCCATGGGCTGCTCCGAGGGAAATGGCAGCTCCTTCAGCATCGTGCTGACCGCTGCCATTTAATCCGTTCAGGGTAGCACCTGTACCATGGCTGCCTTGTCTGACTACCTGACTTGATTTTTGTTAAAGCATTATCCGGCAAAAATTCAGCAGGTATCCGACGCGAAGCTAATTCAAATAATTCAAGGTGGTTTGCAGGAGTTTCATATAACCCCCATGTCCTTCGGACACAACAAAGCATGAAACACTTGCAATTTTTCGAAAAAGGTCATAGCTATCATAATTTTTTTTATTAACCAAAATAAAAGATGGAGGATAGCCATGACCAAGAAATTAAATAGCACATTAA
>WGCX01000288.1 GCA_015493575.1 Desulfobacteraceae bacterium
AAGTTAATCAGGGCGGAAGTGATACTTTTTCCACGGCAGACCTTGTTGAAGGAATATACTATGCCATATCAGCAGGTGCAGATGTGATCAATTTAAGCCTTACCGTGGATCAGGATTCACAAGCTGTGGCCGTTGCAGTAAGGGAAGCCCATGATGCAGGGATCATTGTGGTGGCAGCTGCAGGCAATGATGCAGGATCAGTGGAATTTCCCGCATCCATGGATGAAGTTGTTGCCGTTGGCGGGATCAATAATGATCTGCAGGTGTGGTTTTCGCCCCAGGGCCCTGAAATGGAGATCACTGCTCCTGCCGTGGCCATAGAGACAATAAGCCTTGGCGGGACAGAAGTTAATGTCAGCGGAACATCTTTTTCCTGTGCCATGATAAGCGGGACAGCAGCTGATATTGCCGGAATGAATCCTCATTTGAAAAACGAAACCATAAGGAATATCCTTGATTCAGGTACCCATGATCTCGGAGATACCGGCAGGGATGATATATACGGCGATGGCGGTCTTGACGGCGGCATACTTTTTAATGCGGCTTCTCCCCGGCTTATTCTTCCTTTTAAACCCTTTTATGCATTTTCAAGGGAAGCCCCCATATCTATTTCCTTTCACCTCCCTCCAACTGACACGGCATTCAATGTCTATATCGGAGTTTTTTCACCTGATAATAAGTTCTGGTGGTTGGACAAATATGGAAACTGGCATGATTCAGAAGTTTCTTTGATTTCTCCCATTGCAGAATTTGAAAATAATTCTTCTGATTCCCAGTTTCTCGATGGTGTCCTGTTTGGAACAGACGGCACATTTGACGCGTTTAATCCGGTAAAACTTGATTCAGGTGTTTATAAGTGGGGAATTGCCATAACAGATGCAAACACAGGTGAGCTTTTCGGACCTGTAACCTGGAATTATATGCTGATTTTCTGATTAAAAAATATATTTGATAAAAAAACGGACGGCATGTTCCTGCCGTCCGTTTTAGAAATTGAATCAATACCGGTTTAAGTTATTTTATCTCTATCTGTTTAGCCTTTTTTTCTTCAGGCATTGGGATTTCTACCCTGAGGATTCCTTCTTTAAACTCAGCTTTTATATCCTCTGTTTTTATGTCAGCTGGCAGGGTAAAAGATCTCTGAAATGTTCCAAAGGAACGTTCCCTTCTGAAAAAGCTATCCTCTTTTGTCTCATTTTCCTCGAGACGTTCGCCTTTGAGAGTGAGAATCCTGTTTTCAATATTTATTGAAATATCCTCTTTTTTTACTCCTGGTAGATCTGCTTTTACAACAATTTTATCGTTTTCTTCAAAAATATCCACCATGGGATTCCAGGCTTTTATTTCCTTTTCAGAATTACTGAAAAAAGGTTTAAAAAAAGGATCGTTGAAAACATTGCCAAGATGGTTGTAGAAATTTACCATTTCATTTGCCGGATTATATCTTACAATACTCATTTTATTACCTCCTGTTTTTTATAGTTGTTGGTTTTTTATTGTTTTTTTCTTCGTTCCCCGTTGTTTAAAATAATAATAATCACACTTAATATTGTGTCAATATAAATAATAATTTTTTTTAATAATATTATTAAATATAAATTCATATGATTGAGTAATGTTTCCAAAGCGGGCGATGCCCGCAACCCAGTGCCTGCCTCAATTTCTTGTTTTTTATTGCAGAAATTCAGGGGTAAGGCACTAAAACAAAATATCTACTCCTGTTGGTCTTTTGATTCGTTAAATTGGTAATGGATGTTGATCACGTTCTGAGTATAAAATATTTCTATCTGCCTGATGGGTTTTGATTGAGTATGACAGTGTACAACTTAATTTTGTAATCACAGGGAACTGTTTCAATTTAATTGTTTTTTTTTTATTTAACGATAAGCTTTGTTTTAGATAGCGGTATTATTGGCTTACGGCACTCACTGACACAAAGGGCCCTTTTGATTTCCGCGCATCGTAAAAAGTTTCAGCGGGGGTGATGAAATCCGGCCATTGATCCCGGAAGGATCCTTTTATGCCCGGATATGACCTCGCAGTGGGCCGACGTTTCAGTGGGAGCGCTTGAAGGACAACCCGGGTGGAACACCCTTGTCATCCGTATTTTTTGTAAAAAGCGGACAATTAGAATATATTTTGGATAAAATATAAAATAAAAGAATAATATTCTTGACATATAGTATATATAAAGAATATTTATAAGCTAAAGTGGGCAATGTCCACAACCCATGTGTCTGACTCAATTTCTTGTTTTTTATTGCAGAAATTCAGGGGTAAGGCACTAATATAAGAGTGATGGAGAAGGAAAACAATTTCACAAAGGCGTAATTCAATGGATGAAACGGATTTCAAAATTTTAAAAATTCTTCAGAAAAAGGCACGAATTCCCAATGTTGAAGTTGCGCGGAAAATTGGAATGGCTCCTTCGGCCATTCTTGAAAGAATAAAAAAACTCGAGGCAAAGGGTATCATTGACGGATATGAAGTGCGCCTGAATCCCGGGCGTTTCCACAGGGACATGATCGCCTTTGTTTATATTACAGTGGATAATCCCTCCTGCATAAACCTGACCGGTGAAGAAATTGCACAATTTGATGAAATTCAGGAAGTGCATTATCTTTCAGGAATAGATTGTCTCATGGTAAAGCTGAGAGCCTCAGACAGCAAGAACCTCGAAGAAATCTTAAGCACAAAAATAGCCTCTATTAAGGCTGTTAAATCCATGAAAACATGTATTGTTCTTTCTTCGTTTAAGGAAACTTCAAGAATACCTCTTTCCATGAACTATTAAATCCATGAACTATTAAAATGAATGAACTCGTAAAAAGTAAGGAGCGGAGATGAAATAAGTTGAACAGAAATAGCGCAGAATTCCGGTCCATGTACAAGGCGCATTAAAGGTTGCATACTCAACGTATTCGGCCTTTGATGCAACGAAGTAGATGGGGAAAGAAGACAATCAATTTCGTTCAACTTATAAAATTTTCGATCCTAAGATTATGCAAAAAAAAAGATCAGCTTCATGGCTGTCATAACAAAACTAATACAAGGAGATTTACAATGCCCATGTCCCATGATTTTAAGGCAAGACTTGAGCCTGTTATTCAGAAAATAAGTGACCATTTTGGAACGCCGTTTCACATTTACGATGAAAAAGGAATAATGGAAACGGGAAATCATCTGAAAAAGGCATTTGCCGATGCTGAAGGATTTAAGGAGTTTTTTGCGGTCAAGGCCCTTCCTAATCCTTCCATAATGAAAATCATGAAGAAAATGGGATTTGGATTTGACTGCAGTTCATCCACTGAACTTCTACTTGCAAGGGATATTGGCTCCTTTGGCGAGGATTTAATGTTCACATCCAATAACACCAGTATAGATCAGTTTGAACTTGCCACGGAAAAAGATGGATGTATTCTCAACCTTGATGATATTTCTCTCATACCCAAAGTTCCTCAAATGCCTGAATTGATCTGTTTCAGGTACAATCCCGGCCCCAGCCGCACCGGAAACGATATAATAGGCAATCCCGTTGAATCAAAATACGGGGTCAGTGACAGCCAGATCAAAGATGCCTATATAGCTGCCATAAAAAGAGGGGCAAAGCGTTTCGGCATGCACACAATGCTGGCATCCAATGAACTGGACCATAAATACATGAAGGACACGGCTGCAATGCTCCTTGATAAGGTAAGCGAAATTTCAGATTCACTTGGAATTAAATTTGAGTTCATCAATATAGGCGGAGGCTTTGGTATTCCATACAGACCGGAAGATACGCCAATGAATATTGATCTGCTCGGCAGGGAGATCGCCTTTCTCATGGCGGAATTTAAACGGGAAAAAGGATGGGTGCCAAAGCTTTTCATGGAAAGCGGCAGGTATATGACAGGCCCCCATGGCGTGCTGGTAACAAAGGTGATCAATCATAAAAACATATACAGAAAATACATAGGCGTTGATGCATCAATGAACGCTTTGATGCGTCCTGGAATGTACAATGCCTACCACCATATTCATGTGGTGGGGAAAGATGATTCCACAAAAAAGGAAACGGTTGATGTTGTTGGTTCTCTATGCGAAAATATTGACAAATTTGCCGTTCAGAGAACTCTGCCTGAAACAGAAGAAGGAGATATCATGATCATACATGATACAGGAGCCCATGGGCATTCAATGGGGTTTAACTACAATGGCCTCTTAAGACCAAAGGAACTTCTGCTGAGAATCAGCGGAGAAATTGAACTCATTAGACGGGAACAAAATGTTGATGATTATTTTGCAACATTGAAATTTGAAAAAAACAGTTTGAAAATTTAGAAATGGAAGTAAATCGGAATAACAATATACAGGCTTTATTTCTGATAATAATTAAGGATATTTTAAAATGGCATGTAACTTTGATGAAATAATTGACAGAAGAGGAACATATTCTGAAAAATGGGATATTTATAAGGGAAGAGATGTTATCCCCATGTGGGTTGCCGATATGGATTTCAAATCACCTCTTCCAGTGATCAATGCACTGAAAAAAAGAGTTGAACATGGGGTATTCGGCTATACAGATGAGCCGGATGAGCTCTTTGATGCCATTGTGAAAAGGATGAAAAGACTGTATAACTGGAAAATTGAAAAACAATGGATTACGCTTCTTCCGGGTCTTGTAAGCGGGATTAATGCTGTAAGCCGTGCCTTTGGCCTTAAAAATGATGAAATTATCACAACTGTGCCTGTGTATCCTCCTTTTCTTTCGGCCCCTGAAAATTCAGGCAAAAAACTGATTTCCGTTCCCATGGCTGAAAACAACGGGCGTTATTCCCTTGATTTTGATGAAATTGAAAGGGCCATAACCCGTAAGACACGGCTTTTCATTCTTTGCAGTCCCCATAATCCCTGCGGTACTTTATTTACCGGGGAAGAACTTGCAAAACTGTCTGAAATATGTGCCGCAAAGAAAATTGTTGTCTGTTCCGATGAAATTCACTGTGATTTCATACTTGAAGAAAATAAACACCATATTCCTTTGGCAAGCATTTCCGATACTGCCGCTGAAAACACCATAACCCTTATGGCTCCGAGCAAGACATACAATATTCCGGGATTAGGGTGTTCCTATGCGATTATTCCAAGTGATGAAAAAAGAAAAATCTTTGAAAAATCCAATAAGGGGATTATGCCCCATGTTAATTTAATGGGACTTACAGCAGGAATCGCAGCTTTAACAGAATGCGATGACTGGCTTGAAGAACTGATAGCCTATTTAAGAAAAAACAGGGACATTGTTGAAAAAAGAATCAACGGTATTGACGGATTGGAGATGAACCATATTGAAGCAACCTATCTTGCATGGATTGACACAGAAAAATCACAAATAAAAAATCCGGCAGCTTTTTTTGAGAAAGCAGGAATCGGTCTGTCATCCGGAACCTATTTTGGAGCAGAAGGTTTTTTAAGACTCAATTTCGGGTGTCCTGCATCCCAGCTGGAAAAAGCCTTAGACAGGATGGAAACAGCCCTTGCATAAGAAAAATGTCACACCGCACATGCCGAGACTTAGTTCTGCAACACATTTATTGGAACAGGGTGCTGATTTCAGATATATTCAAGAATTATTAGGACACAGCAGTTAAAAACCAACAGAGATATTACACATATATCTAAAAAAGCGATCGATAAAATAATAAATCCAATGGATGATTTTTTTGAATAGAAAAGGCGATGTGATGATAAAAGAAAAATATAAACAATTGTGCTTGCACTGCCAATTTGGTGGTATATGTGTAATTGTTTATATACAAACGTTGGCGGTCATTGAACAAAGTCATAGTTAGTAACAATAAGAATAAAATGTTTCTTAACTTTGAACAGAAAAGAGCATTGGGATAGAATAAAATTATGAGTAAAGCGAAAATATCCATACGTTTTTTTAATGATAGAGAGGTTCGTGCTGTTTGGGACGAAAAAAACGCCAAATGGTGGTTTTCGGTATGGGATATTGTTGCAGTACTTACAGACCAAGACGACTATACAAAAACACGAAACTATTGGAAATATCTTAAAGCCAAATTAAAGAAAGAAAAAAGTCAAGTGGTTAGTGCCACTACCCAGTTCAAAATTCTTGCACCGGATGGGAAAAAGCGTTTATCAGATATGTTAGATTATGACGGTATTATTGCTTTGGGAAAAGAATTTCCAGGTAAAAAGGCAAACCGATTTATTGAATGGTTCACATATAGTGACGAAAGCATAGACGGAAAGAGTAAAACAAAAGCATACGCAATGTTTGAAAGTTCCTTCATTAACAGCATAGAAGTTGGTACCGTCAAAGGTTTACAACAAATACACGCATATTTATCTCACATTTCGCGCGTATTGGTAATAGTTTTCCTGATTTAATTTTGTAATATTTTTTCACTTTTTTTAGGGTATCAATTTATCCTGTTTTATTTATAAATTCAAAATTCCACCAACCATCTTTTAGAT
>WGCX01000289.1 GCA_015493575.1 Desulfobacteraceae bacterium
AAATAATGGAAAGACTTGATGCTATTTTTGCCCCGCAGTCCATAGCGGTTATCGGAGCTTCGTCAACACCCGGAAAGGTGGGACATGATATTTTTGCAAATATTTTAAAGGGTGGATACACCGGTACGGTTTACCCGGTAAACCCAGGGTCCCGATCAATTCTGTGCGTGAAAACATACAAGACGATCCTTGACATTCCAGACCCAGTTGATCTTGCAATTATTATTCTGCCTCCTGCTCTGGCGCTTAAAGCCGTGGAACAGGCAATTGAAAAAGGAATTAAAGGCGTGGTTGTGGTAAGTGCGGGTTTCCGTGAAGTGGGCGGGCAGGGGGCTGTAATTGAAGAAGAACTTGTTGACATGTGCCGGGCAGCCAATGTTCGTTTAATAGGACCAAATTGCCTTGGCGTGATCAATCCCCTTGAATCTGTCCGGATGAATGCAAGTTTTTCATCAAGGATGCCCGAGGCGGGGCATATCTCCTTTATTTCCCAAAGCGGGGCACTTTGTACTGCTGTTCTTGATTTTGCCACTGACCGTGATTTCGGGTTTTCTAAATTTATTTCCATAGGCAACAAGGCTGATGTGGATGAACTTGATCTGCTGCGCTATCTGCACGAGGATCTTGATACAGATGTTATCATGATTTATCTTGAGGCTCTTGGCCGTGGACCTGAATTTATAAAGGCTGTAAAGGAAATAACCTCAGGGGAACGTCCAACTCCGATTATCGCAATTAAATCCGGCAGAACCAGTGCAGGTGCCCTTGCAGCGGCATCCCACACAGGATCTCTTGCAGGTTCAGAAGCATTATACGATGCCATATTTGAACAGTCAGGCATCATAAGGGTTGATACAATTGATGAATTGTTTGATTTTGCAACGGCCTTTGCCTGTAAAAAGGAAAGTGCCCTTGGAAAAGTTATAAGGAAAATACCCGGCGGTAGAAGAATTGCCATTGTTACAAATGCAGGGGGGCCCGGCATCCTTGCAACGGATATGACCATGTCTTCAGGCCTGGAACTTGCCAGATTCAGTGAGGAGACAATAGATGTCCTTGCAAGCCATCTGCCTGCAGCGGCAAATATCCACAATCCCGTGGATGTCATTGGAGACGCTGATTATGACCGTTATGAAAATGCACTTGCAGCGGTGATTAATGATGATGGTGTGGATGGAGCCCTTGTTATTCTGACCCCCCAGTCCATGACCGATGCCGAAGGAACGGCAAGGGCCATTGTTAAAATTGCCCGGCGTTCTTCAAAACCTATTTTAAGCTGCTTCATGGGAATCATAGATGTATCTGCAGGTGTAAAATACCTCCAGGAATACGGTTACCCTGTTTATAAATTTCCTGAGAATGCTGCTAAATCATTTGCCGCCCTGTTCAGGTATTCAAAATGGCTGAACCGCCAGCATATGGCACAGTTTAAATTTCAGCACAATAAAGACCGTGCCTCTGAAATTATCAAAGAATGTATTGATGCCGGTAAAACGTATCTTGGGGAGCTTGACGCCGCTGAATTTTTACAATGTTACGGATTAAGCGTGCTTCCTGCAAAGCTTGCAAAAACAGCAGATGAAGCGGCAGACCTTGCATCCGGGATGAAATTTCCAGTGGTAATGAAAATTGTATCCCCCGAGATCATACATAAATCGGACGCAAAGGGAGTCGTTGTGGGCCTGAATAATGAAGATGAAGTTAAAAAAGCCTTTGACGAAATCACTTCCAATGCCGCGGCATATGATCCTGAAGCTGTGATAGAGGGAGTTCTTGTTGTTAAAATGGCAAACCCTGGAGAAGAGGTTATCATCGGTGTGACAAGGTATCCTGTGTTCGGTCCCCTTTTAATGTTCGGGCTTGGCGGTATTTTTGTTGAAGTTTTTAAGGATGTTACCTTCCGTCTTGCTCCGGTTGGACGAAATGAAGCCCGCAGGATGATCCAGAGTATTCAGGGATATAAACTGCTCAAAGGCTTCAGGGGAAGACCTGTGACAGATACACAGGCCATTGAAAAAACACTTTCTGCTGTTTCAGATATGGTTGTTAACCATCCTGAGATCATGGAAATGGACATTAACCCCATGATTGTTCATGAAAAAGGCCTTGGAGCAACTATTGCAGACTGCAGGATTATTTTAAAGAAAAATGAATAAAAACTGATAAGAAGAATTGAGGAGTGATAATGATTATCCCGGTTATCCTGGCAGGTGGTTCAGGCACGAGACTGTGGCCTCTTTCAAGACAGTTTTATCCCAAGCAGATGATAAACCTTACCAATGAGCATACCATGCTTCAGAACACAATATTGAGGCTTGCAGATCTTGATGATGTTTCATCTCCTTTTGTTGTGTGCAATGAAAACCACAGGTTCATGACAGCTGAACAATTAAGGGATATTAATATTAAACCCTGTTCCATAATGCTTGAGCCTGCGGCAAGAAATACTGCCCCTGCCATTGCAGCTGCTGCCATACAGATAATAAATGATAACAGCAGCGATCCCATTATGCTTGTTCTGCCTGCAGATCATGTCATTGATAAAATCCCTGAATTTTATGCTGCCCTTGAACAGGGGCTTTACTATGCTGAAAAGGGAAATATGGTCACCTTTGGAGTGATTCCTGACAGCCCGGAATCAGGGTATGGGTATATAAAGAAGGGAGATCCAATCAATGGTGATTTTGCTGCATGCAGGATAGAGAAATTTTTTGAGAAACCGGATAAAAAGACAGCAGAAATTTATGTTGATTCAGGAGATTTCTGCTGGAACAGCGGTATGTTCATGTTCAGGGCCTCTGCAATTATCAATGAACTTGAGAAATATTCCCCCGATATTGTTAATTCATGCAGACAGGCCATTGAAAAAGGTATCAGTGATCTTGATTTTTTCAGGCTTGACAAGGAGAATTTTTCAGCTTCTCCAAGTGATTCCATCGATTGCGCTGTGATGGAAAAAACAAAACACGGAATTATGATCCCCTTTGATGCAGGATGGAATGATCTTGGTTCATGGGAGGCTTTGTGGCAGGCAGGTAAAAAAGATAAAGAAAAAAATGTTATCAAAGGCGATGTGCTTGTACATGATGTGAGTAATTCTTATATTAAGTCGGAAAGCAGGCTTGTTGCAGCAGCCGGATTGGACAACCATATAATTGTGGAAACAGCTGATGCCGTGCTTGTGGCCTGTCGTGACAGGGTGCAGGATGTAAAAAAACTTGTTGATAAAATGAAAAAAAAAGGCAGGCAGGAGATTTTGACCCACAGGAGAGATTACAGACCGTGGGGTGCCTGTGAAACCATGGATTTTGATGACAGGTTCAAGGTTAAAAGGATTACGGTAAAGCCTGGGGCAAAACTTTCTTTGCATCAACATTTCAACCGGGCTGAACACTGGATAATTGTTTCCGGAACAGCCCTTGTCATAAAGGGAAATGAAAAAATAGTATTAAAAGAAGACCAGTCGATTTATATTCCCGTTGGAGTGCTGCACAAAATGGAAAATCCCGGCAGGATTGCCCTGGAACTTATTGAAATTCAGTCAGGCTCTTATCTTGGGGAGGATGATATCATAAGATTTGATAAGGATCGGAGATGAAATAAGTTGAACAGAAATAGCGCAGGATTCCGGCCCATGTACAAGGCGCATTAAAGGTTGCATACTCAACGTATTCGGCCTTTGATGCAACGAAGTAGATGGTGCATTTTTTTACCGGTCAGTATAGTCGCCCCTGTTCATTTTAAACGCTTCTATATTTGCAATGGTCAGAATCTGATTCACGATTTTTACAAGTTCGTGGTCCTGTCCTGCAACAGTATTGGAATCAATTTTTGTTTTCAGCTCATCTGCAATTGATTTTGCGCTGATATTGATGTCTTTTAGAACAGGATCAATACTTTTAAGTGTTTTTAAAGGGTCTGAAAGCATTGAAGAGTATTTTTCAAGAAGATCAAGGGTATGGTCAACTCTATCTGAGATTTCAGCAGGAGAATAATTCATAAATGAGACATGGGAAGGTGCGCTGATTTCAGAAAGACCGGGGGAAATTTCAGACAGACCGCTTAAGTTTTTATTTTGCGCAGCTACGATTTCTGATTTTTCAGGTTCAAGGCTGTTTGAAAGAATTTTGTTAAATTCTATGTTTTGCCCTGGAGTTGTTCTAATTTTTGTGTTTTTATGAGGCTTGTCAGAAAAATTTTGTAAATTTCTGATGTTAAACCCGATTCCCTTCATGATTTTTATCCTTGGAAATTATCTAAAGCAAGCGATGCCCGCAACCTATGTCCCTGATTCAATTTCTTTTTTTTATTACAGAAATTCAGGGATAAGGCACTAAATGCTGAAAATAATATATTTTCATTGAAAATAACCTGTCTATTTAATAAATATCTGATATAGAGAGATGAATGTCAAGAATAATGTTTGGTAAAATCAGATC
>WGCX01000290.1 GCA_015493575.1 Desulfobacteraceae bacterium
AAAAACTTGATTTCTTTGGCGATCCTGCTGCATTTGACAAAAGAGAAGAGCTTAAAGCCTTGGATATTGCAGCCGATGCCCTTATTTTATTTGCAGAAAGGCACGGAAAAGAGCTTTTAAAACTTGCAGAAAAGGAAAAGAACCGGAAAAGGCAGAGGAAGTTAAATGAAATGGCTGAAATCTGCTTTAAAGTTCCTGCTAACGCCCCTGAAACTTTCCATGAAGCCCTGCAATACTACTGGTTTCTCCATGTGGGCGTGATAACTGAATTAAACCCGTGGGATGCCTTTAATCCGGGCAGACTTGACCAGAACCTTTATCCTTTTTATATTCGCGACATTGAAAAAGGCATATTGACAAGGCAAAGGGCAAAAGAGCTTCTCTCATGCTTCTGGATAAAATTCAACAACCATCCGGCCCCCCCAAAGGTAGGTGTGACAGCAAAGGAGAGCAACACCTACGTTGATTTCTGCCTGATCAACCTTGGCGGATTAACAAAAGACAACGCAAACGGTGTAAATGATTTAACCTGGCTTATCCTTGAAGTTATTGAGGAGATGCGCCTTTTACAGCCAAGCTCCATGATCCAGGTGAGCCGGAAAAACCCTGACCGATTCATTAAAAATACGTTAAAAATTATTGCAACGGGTTTTGGCCAGCCTTCAATTTTTAACTCGGATACCATTATACAAGAGCTTATCCTCCAGGGAAAATCAATTGAAGATGCAAGGCAGGCAGGAGCAAGCGGTTGTGTTGAAGCAGGGGTTTTCGGAAAAGAATGCTATATTCTCACAGGATACTTTAATCTGCCGAAAATCCTTGAGCTTACCCTTAACAACGGAACAGATCCTGTAACTGGAAAAGAAATCGGTTTAAGGCTTTTTAATCCTGAAATTTTCAATCATGCCCAATGCTTTAAAACCTTTGATGAGCTTTTTGATGCATTCAAAGCGCAGCTTGAATATTTTATTGATATTAAAATCAAGGGGAATGTTATCATTGAAAATATTAACGCAAAATATATGCCTGTGCCCCTTTTATCCCTTGTAACAAAGGACTGCATTGAAAAGGGACTTGACTATAACCAGGGCGGGGCAAGGTACAACACCTCATATATCCAGGGGGTGGGCATTGGAACCATTACAGACAGCCTTGCCTCGTTGAAATACAATGTTTTTGACAAAAAAAGAATCACCATGGCTGAGATGCTTAGAGCACTTGAAACCGATTTTAATGATAATGAGAATGAGAATAGGGATGGGGATGGAACTAAAGATGGGGATGAGAATAAAAATGAAAAATTACTGCACATGGTGAGAAATGATACTCCAAAATACGGCAATGACAACGATTATGCCGATGAAATCATGCAGAAAATATTTAAAGCATACCACGGTGCCGTTGACGGACGTCCCAATGCAAAGGGCGGTATGCACAGGATAAACCTCTTGCCAACAACCTGCCATGTTTATTTCGGCCAGGTCACAGGGGCATTGCCCGACGGCAGGAAAAAAGGTCTGCCCTTTTCAGAAGGGATCTCTCCTGTTCAGGGCGCCGATGTAAACGGTCCCACAGCTGTCATTAAATCAGCATCAAAAATCGACCATGTCCAGACCGGTGGCACTCTTTTAAACCAGAAATTCATGCCCGATCTTTTAAAGGATGAAAAAGGCATACAATCCCTTGTCAGCCTGATCCGGTCCTATTTTGCCATGGACGGCCACCATATCCAGTTTAACGTGGTTGCAAGAGAAACCCTTGAAAAGGCAAAAATCCACCCGGAAAACTACAGGGATCTTATTGTAAGGGTTGCGGGATACAGTGACTATTTTGTTGATCTCACACCTGATCTCCAAGATGAGATCATAAAAAGAACCGGGCATCAGTGTTTTTTCTGATCTTTTCTTTTCAACCGCCATGAGACGGATCTGAAGACTCACAGACTGCTTCTAAGAATCAAAGATTCTGACAAATATAGGGCCGAAGGCGCGAAGCCAACTCTTATTTTGAAAGGAACTTGGCAGGAGTTTCTTATAACTGCCATGAAGCAGATCTGGATTCTCTCAGACAGCCTCTAAACAAAACATGAAACTCTTATACTAAAAGTAACTTTAAGGGAGTTTCATATAAAAATGACTATGAGGCCGAACTGCACTGCGTGTTCATAAAAGCGTAGATGACATTGAAAAAATCAACTTTTATATTTCAACCGCATAACAGCAATCAGTTGATTTCAACCTTGATTAAAAACATAGGAAATAAAAAAATGACAATAAAAGTATGC
>WGCX01000291.1 GCA_015493575.1 Desulfobacteraceae bacterium
AATTTTTCCAAAAAGGGGGTCAGGCTTTTCTTATTCGTTGTTATCAAACTATAAATATATGTTAACCTCAAAAGTTGAGATAATGACAATAAGGAAAGCCTGACCCTCTTAAATCTTTAATGTTCGATAAAAACTTGATAATCGAGTAAAATGGCCCATGGCCGTTATGAAAATCTGCGCATACTTATATTCATCAATATTCCTATACCTGCCATATTTGTTATTATAGAAGAACCACCATAACTTATAAGGGGCAGGGGAACCCCCACAACGGGCATTAAACCCATCACCATCCCTACATTAATAAATATCTCCCAGAAAATCATAATTGTAATGCCAAAGGCAAGCATGGAACCAAACATATCCCTGCAGCAATATGCTATATTAAACCCCCAAAGAAGAAATAACAGGTAAAAGAAAAGAAGAGAAAAACAGCCCATCAGCCCCCACTCCTCTGCAAGCACTGAAAGGATAAAATCTGTGTGCTGTTCAGGAAGAAAAGACAGAGCGTTCTGGGTTCCCTGTAAAAAACCTTTACCAAAAAGCATTCCCGAGCCTATGGCAATTTTGGACTGAATTATATGATACCCCGCTCCAAGGGGATCACGATCCGGATTGATAAAAGTGAGAATTCTCATTTTTTGATAATCTTTAAGCGCAATCCATATAAGGGGAAGGGCAACAGCAGCAATTAATAAAATCGTAAAAAAAACTTTTTTCTGCACTTTGACAAACAAAGTCATGGAAGCTGAAATAAATAAAAGGAGCATTGCCGTCCCGAGATCCGGCTGTTTTAATATCAGTAAAAAAGGCAGGGCAAGGAAAAGCCCTGGTTTTAAAAGTTCTTTAAAGCACATGCCTTCATCAGAAACTGAAGATGAATAAATGGAAGCCAGAACAATTATCAATGATAATTTCATTAATTCGGATGGTTGAATGGCAAAATGTCCCAATGAAAGCCATCTTTTTGAACCTGAAATATTTCTTCCGAAGATTAAAACTCCTATCAGCAGGGCGATACATAAGGCATAAATCATTATATAATTTTTATTTAAATATTTATAATGCACCATTAAAGAAGAAAACATAATTACTGCACCTGTGCACATCCATAGAATCTGTTTTTCAAATAAAATATGTGTGGCACCCGGGGCTCCGGCGCTTACAGCACTGTAAAGGATACCAAGACCTGCCACAACAATAATAAAAACGATTAAAAGCAGGCCCCAGTCAAAATATTCAACAAGCCGTCTGTCAAACATAATTATCTCCGTTCCTTTTTTATAATACCCTTGTTTTCCAGACAGGCCATTACAATTGCCCTTGCCATGGGAGCTGCAGAACTCGATCCGTGTTCTCCATGTTCGATGAGTACAGAAACCGCAATCACAGGTTTTTCAGCAGGAGCGTAACATACAAACCAGGCATGATCCCTTAAAGAATAATCTAATTTTTTATCTTTTTTTCTGTTCTTTTTCTTTAGATTAAAGACCTGGGCAGTACCTGTTTTACCTGCCATTTCTATTCCCGGAATTCTTATTCTCCTTGCAGTGCCTCTCTTGCCCTGAACAACATTTAAGAGCCCCTGTCTGACTATTTTAAGAGTCCCGGGACTTGCAGGGATTCCGCCGGTAATTTCAGGTTCCTGCTTCATGGCAATCTTTCCATCGGCGGTCTCAATATATTTTAAAATTTTTGGCCTGAACAGCGTACCACCATTTCCAACTGCTGCAATAAAAACTGCCATCTGCAGAGGAGTAACAAGATCAAAACCCTGGCCTATTGCAACGGACAGAGTCTCACCTCCCTGCCAGGGCACACCAAAGCGCTTTTTCTTCCATGAGGATGTGGGGATAAGTCCCGGGCGTTCATGGTCGAGTTTAATACCGGTAAGTCTTCCCAGTCCACATCCCCTTGCATATTGGGCCAGGGTATCAATACCGAGCATTTCCCCCACATGATAAAAAAATACATCGCAGGATTGTTCCAGAGCTCCTTCTACACTGAGAGTTCCATGCCCCCATTTTTTCCAGCAATGATAAATTCTGTTACCATATTTGTAATACCCCGGACAAAACTCTGTTGTGGTTTTAGTTATCACCCCTTCTTCAAGGCCGGCAATGGCAGTCACGATCTTAAATGTTGATGCAGGAGGATATTCTCCCTGTATGGCTTTATTCATCATTGGCCTTCCCGGATCGTCTCTTAAAAGTTTCCATTTTACCGGAGAAATTCCGTCAATAAAATCATTTGGATCAAATGAAGGACTGCTTGCCATGACAAGGACATCCCCGTTGTTTGGATCTAAAGCCACGATTGCACCGGCTTTCCCCTTAAGCATCGCCTCAGCTTTTTCCTGAAGCTCATGATCCAGGGTGAGAAAAATATTTCTGCCAGGTACAGGGGCAACTGTTTTTAAAACCCTTACAAGACGGCCCGTGGCATCAACCTCAATCTGTTGACCTCCTCTTGTACCATGTAAAATTTTTTCATAGGTCTTTTCAGCGCCATACCTGCCAATGGAATCACCACCACTTACACCCGGATATCGTCCGCTTTTTAATTCGTTCTCATTTATTTCTCCAAGGTACCCGAGAAGATGCGCGCAACTGTTATGAAATATATAATTCCTTCTCGGCTCAACGCTTATGATAATGCCCGGCAGGTCAAAACTATGCGATTCAATAAGTGCAAGCATATCCCTTGAAATATTATTTTTTAATGGATATGGTTTAAATTTTGATAAATTCTTTTTATTACTTATTTTCGACATTAAATCATCAAAGGGAATATTAATCAGAGATGACAATTTTTTAATTGTTTTTTTAAGAGGCTTTGCATCTTTCAGCACTATTTTTAAATCAAATGAAGGCCGGTTATCAACGAGTAACTCCCCCTTACTGTCATAAATCAGGCCCCTTGAAGCCTTGATGCTCCTCAGCCTTACGCAGTTATTCTCGGAAAGTCTCCTGTATTTTTTCCCTTCAACAACCTGGAGATAAACCAGCCTTGCAAGGAGGATTGAAAAAGCTGCCATCATGAAGCATGCTGCATAAATCAGCCTTTTCTTAAGCCATTCCCTGTCAGGGCCTTTCATATACTCAGTCAAATAAGCCTCACCTTTCAGATATTTTTCATTTTATTCTCAATAAATCTATCCACAAACCAACTCCATTTCTTCTGACAAAAATGTATAATCCAAATCAATAAAGGCGCTATGAAAAAAGCCCATGCCATCTGTTTGGCCATGAGCATAATATCCTGGGAATAAAAATTTGTTTGTCCATATCTGACAAAAAAGAAGAAAACCAAAAAGCAATTTTCCACAAAAACCGACAAAGCACTGATCACGGGAAGAAAAATGATATTTCCAGGATGGACAAAACGTTTCAAAATCTGAACAGAGATGCATATCCAGAGATAAGCAGACATATAAAGGCCAAAAGGGGTACCTGAAATACTGTCCATAATACATCCCTGAAGGACGATAACGACGAGAAGCCAGGGACTTGAAAAAACGATACTCATATAGAGGATATTAACAATTAAAAGGTCAAATGACTGGCTGAAAAAAGGAAAATTAGGAAGGATTGCGGTCTGAACTATAATGAGAAGAATAAATAAAATAATATAAAACAGAAATTTCATTGTTTATTCACTTCACCGGGGGGAAAATTCATCCGGATACCCTGTATCCTGGCAAAGCTTCCTTTTGCAGACAAGTACTTCCTCCAATTTATCAAAATTGACAAAAGTTTTTATCATGACTTTCTGAAAAAGGTGTGAATTACTCTTGTGAACGGCAACAACTTTACCGATCCGCAGCCCTTTGGGAAAAACGCCATCAAGCCCCGAGGACACGATAATATCCCCCAAATGAATATCATCCTTTCTAAGAACATATTTAAAAATACAGTTTTCCGTATTATTCCCCTTGAAAATCCCCCTGATCCTGGAATTTTGAACCAGGGCATCAATTGCGCTGCTCCTGTCTGTAATAAGAAGCACTCTGGAATAATTTTTAGAAACACTTACAATCTGACCGACGATACCCTCTGCAACAAGTACCGGCAAGCCTTTGGTCAGACCATCCACTGAGCCCTTATCTATCATTATGGTTTTAAACCACGGCGAAGGGTCACGTCCGATCACACCTGCAACAAAAAAACTATCCCCTGAGGAAGCCTGAAAATTAAAGAATTTACGCAGACGTTTATTCTCAAGTTCAAGTTCCCTGCAACGATTCTGCATTTTCATGGTAAGGGCCAGTTTTTTTTTCAATAAGGAATTTTCCTTTGAAGCTGCAACAATTGAAAAATAATTTTCCCATACCTGTTCAGTAAACCCAATTGTTCTGGAAACCATCATCTGAAAAGGTGCAATCAATGCTATGGTAAAGCGGTCAAAACCATTTTCAGGCAATTGACCTTTACTGCTTATGGTAAGAATTGTAAAATTAGCTAAAATAAAAATAATCGCTCCGATAACTGCGAGCATTTTTTTCGAAAACATAGAATCTATGAAATTACCACTTCTCTTAAGAGATCAAGATGGTCAAGGGATTTTCCACACCCAAGTGCTACAGTTGAAAGTGGGTCCTCCGCCACAACAATTGGAAGGCCGCTTTTCTCCTTTAACAATTTATCGAGGTTCTTCAAAAGAGCTCCTCCTCCGGTAAGGACAATACCAGTATCCACAATGTCAGCAGCAAGTTCAGGAGGAGTCTGTTCAAGCGCAATTTTAACACTTTCAACAATGGCATCAATCTGCTCGGATATTGCAAGGCAGATCTCTTCAGAATCAATTTCAAGAATTTTAGGAATTCCTGAAACAAGGTCACGGCCCTTAACCTCTATGGTCTCAATGTCTCCGGAATCGGGATAGGCATTCCCGATTGTCATTTTTATAACTTCACTGGTCCTCTCTCCGATGAGAAGATTATATTTTCTCTTAATATGCTGACTTATGGCAGCATCCATTTTGTCTCCGGCAACTCTTATTGAATTGCTGTACACTATACCTGCAAGGGAAATCACCGCAACTTCTGTTGTACCGCCGCCAATATCAACAACCATATTACAGGTGGGCTCGGTAATGGGAAGTCCTGCACCAATGGCTGCTGCCATGGGTTCCTCAATCAAAAAAACTTCCCTTGCCCCTGCAAGCTCGGCAGATTCTTTAACAGCTCTTTTTTCAACCTGGGTAATCCCTGAAGGAACGGCAATAACTATCCTCGGCCTGACAAGGGTTTTTCTGTTATTATGAACTTTTCTGATAAAATGCTTAAGCATTGCCTCGGTCACTTCAAAATCGGCAATAACACCATCCCGCATGGGCCGTATGGCAACAATATTTCCAGGAGTCCTGCCAAGCATTTTTTTTGCCTCGGCTCCAACGGCAAGTACCTTGCTTTTAAATTTCTTATCTGTTCGGACAGCAACCACAGACGGCTCACTCAGGACAATCCCCTTGCCCTTTACATAAACAAGGGTATTGGCAGTACCCAAATCAAGCGCCAGATCACTTGAAAATACACCAAGAACAGAATCAAATATAAGATTCATACAACCTCTTCATATATAAAATTTATATGAAACTCTCGTGAAGTTCCTTTTAATATAAGAGTTTCATGTTTTGTTGAAAGGCTATCTGAGAAAATACAGATCCGCCTCATGGCGGTTAGAGGAAAAATCCAGATTTTCTCTCCATACGGATTTTCCCATCAGGCTATCCATGAAAACAATAATTTATCAATTCATGATCTGCTAACAGAATTAAGATAATTTTACAAGAACAAAAAATAAACATGCTGAAACCTTCAATAAAATTTACGCCATAAATCTTTCCATAATAAGATCATGAATCAATGGTCTGAACCATCTGATTTTATTATTATCCCTTGAAGGATGAACCCTGTTCGTCAGCAGAATAATAATAATTGATCTTTCAGGATCCATCCAGAAAGAAGTTCCGGTAAAACCAAGGTGCCCCAATGATGATGGTGAAAAATACTTTCCGGATGCAGAAACTGGTCCTGATGGAGTATCAAATCCGGCGGTCATGTTACCTCTGCTGTTTTTCACAGCAAATCGTTTCAATAATTTACCGGAAATAATTTTTGTTTTTTCCCCTTTCAGCCCGTTCATTATTTCAACAAGCAATTCAAAAATGGCTGAAGCTGTTCCAAACAGTCCGGCATGACCTTCTATGCCCCCTGCAGCCCATGCGTTATCATCGTGGACTTCCGCCCTTATAATTTTTTTTCTCCACGGGCAGTTTTCAGTTGCTGCAATTTTTTTCCCCTGAATATCAGTTCTGTTTACAGCTTCCGGCGATACCATACCATCATGTGGAACCATAAATTTTCCATCTGAATAAACATAATCCGGCAGACTGATAAAAAAAAGGTCATCTATGCCAAGGGGCAAATAGAAATGATCTCCTAAAAATTTATCCATGCGCTGTTCTGACAATATTTCAACTATCCAGGAAAGTAAAATATAACCAAGATCACTGTACACCTGTTTGTCTCCGGGACTGTTCTCAAGTGACTCTTTTATCAATAAAGCCCTTAAACAATTCCTCCTGAATGCAGGCGGATACTGTACAATTTTTTCATAATAAGGTCTATAGGCAGGAAGCCCTGAAGTATGGCGTAAAAGATCTTCAATTGTGATATCTTTTTTTTCACCGGTAAATTCAGATATGGAATGGGAAACATTCTCAAGGGGCCGCGGCAAATTAAAAGCAGAAGAATTTAAAGCAGATGAATTTAAAGCAGAATCAAGGACAGGACCGATTTTCTGATCAAGGCGGAGCAACCCGTCCTGAACAAGTTTTAAGACAGCCATGGTTGTGGCAAGGGGCTTTGTCAAAGATGCAAGATCAAAAATAGTTTCTTTTGTCATCATCTCGTTCAAACATAAATCTGACCTGCCAAATGCCTGGTGAAATAAAACCTTTGAATTCACAGATACCAAAAGAACAGCGCCTGGAAAAACATTGTCCTCAACACCTTTTTTCATCGTATCTGCTATGGTATCCATATGAGTCCTAATATAACGGCCATGAGGCCGAGCTGGACTGCGTTCCAGCGCCTCACAACGAACATAAAAAGAGCATCAGTTACTCTGTAAAAAGTGAGCTCTTTCTTATAAAACAGCCATGAGGCGGATCTGGATTGGCCCGGATTGCCTCTCAATAAATAATGAAAATGATAATGGCATAATGCCGCCCCCTGTGGGTGATAGATCCAGCCTAAGGACAGTCGGCGGGTATTTTGCCCTGCCGGACTAAAGCGCAGGAACTGCGGTCAAGTTTGTCCTCAAACAGCCTGCGCTTCTTAACGCCCGGCAGGGCAAAATACCTGATCGCCTTTGTGTCCTAATGGTCTGGATCTATCACCCACAGGGGGCTGTTGCTGTCGACACTTAGAACTGCTCTTATAACGGCCATAAGGCCGATGCGGTAGAGCCGCGGTTATCAGCACTAATAATCTGTATCCATTGTTACTTTACGACCAAAAGGCAGTGTAAGATTAACTTTTCCATGACCGGCTTTCAGCCCTGCCATAACAGGAATATGAAAATCTTTAAAGGTCTCCTCCAAAATTTCAAAGATCATCTCTTTATCACCGCAATCACGAAAAGAGCCTGCAATTACACCCTTAATTCCGTTAAACTGACCTGACATCTTCATTTGTGTAAGCATCCTGTCAATTTTATACGGAGGCTCCCTGATATCCTCAAAAAACAATATACATCCTTTAAAATCAGGTTGGAAAAAAGTTCCGGTCAGATGGGAAAGGGTTGCAAGATTACCACCTGATAAAATTCCTGTGGCACGACCGCTGCATATTGATAACCCTTCCCGCAATGAAACACGACCTCCGGTAAGAGATGAAATTCCGGACAAAGCAGGTGAATCAGGGCAAAAATATAACAAATCAGGAGATGACGAAGTCAGAATATTAAAAAAAGATTCAAGTGTTTCCTCTGAAGCTGATGCAAGGGAGGTGACCACTGGCCCGTGAAAAACCTGAAATGAACATCTATGGATCAGAGTGACAAGAATTGCAGTGACATCGCTGAATCCAACAAATATTTTTGGATTGTTTCTGATCTTCCCATAGTCAAGAAAGGGAAGGACCCGCATCGCACCAAACCCACCCCTGGCACAGAGTATCGCCTTTATAGTTTTATCTTTAAAAAGATCATTAATAATTTCCGCTCTGTTCATATCGTCGCCGGCAAGATACCTCTTTTTCATATAAATGCCTTCGGGAACGTAAACTTTCATACCCATATCCCTTATGGTATCAAGTCCCCTTTGGAAAACAGATATATCAAAGGAACCGGAGGGAGCGCACACTCCAATTGTATCACCTGCTTTAAGACTTTCTGGAAATATCATATCCATTTTTTTAAACAAATTCAAATCTGTTACTCGATTATCAAGTTTTTTAATTGAAAATTTTGCAAAACGGGGGTCAGGCTTTTCTTATTCGTTGTTATCAAACAGTAAATATATGTTAATCTCAAAAGTTAAGATAATGACAATAAGGAAAGCCTGACCCTCTCAAACCTTTAATGTC
>WGCX01000292.1 GCA_015493575.1 Desulfobacteraceae bacterium
ATACTACCATTTTTTTCCATAAAATGGAAGCAAAAAAGCTATAAAAATCGAATTCTTTAACTATACAAAATCATGCCAATCCCTTGATAGTAAAGAGGTTTAAAGCTCTCGGTCAGGCACTAATTAGAATATAGCTAACCATTGACTTGGCTTTTGGTGTCATTCACAGGCATAATCGTTTAGATTAACGCCTGAATAAAAAACATAAAATTATATTAATTTTATCATACTGAATGTGACTTTAATTTTTATTATCCAGATTTATTTTTCGCCTTACTTTTTAATTCCTGTCGAAAAATAAAGAAGAAAAATAAAGAAATTGATGCAATGCAAATGATTTCCAGGCATCGCTCAATTTTGGGTTAAACTCATGAATTGATGCAATCAAAAATAAGAAATTGCGGCAGGCACATGGGTTGCGAGCATCGTTCACTTCAAATTATCGATTGATATATCGAATTTAATACTAAAAAGCAAATTTAATAGGATATTCTTCTTGAAAATTTTCTATGAACGGTTTAAAAACGTGTATTTTTTGTATAGCAGGCTAGTATGTTGTTCAAACAACCTGCACTTTTTAACGTTCATAAGGGCATGTGGATTTTATATGAAACTCGCTTCGATCCGGCCGCTGGGAACAGGGATTACCCTTCACTCATGTATGCATTCGCATCTCTTCGAGCCTCGCAAATCATCCATGATTTGCTCCGAGGGAAATGGCAGTTCCTGTCACGTCCTGTGACCCACTGCCATTTAATCCGTTCAGGGCAATCCCTGTTCCCGGCGGCCTTCAGTGTGGAGTTTCATGCTTTGTCAAAATCTCTGATTTTGTGTCCGAAGGACATGGGGGTTTTATAAGAAAGAGCTCATTTTTGACAAAGTAACTGATGCTCTTTTTATTTTCGTTGTGAGGCAGTGTAACGCAGTCCAGATCTGCCTCATAGCAGTTATAAGAAAACGAATTGACTGGTTTTCATACTTCCGGTCATACCGGTTTGAAAAACAGGAGATTGCGTAATGTTTCACCAGTTTACAGGATGGCTTGCAGCAATTGCGGGACAATGGGGATATCCTGGCATTGTTGTTCTCATGGCTCTTGAATCTTCCTTTTTTCCCTTTCCAAGTGAAATAGTTATCCCGCCTGCTGCCTATCTTGCTGCCACGGGAAAGATGAACATTGCCATGGTTATCATTTGCGGTATCTCAGGAAGCCTTGTCGGTGCTGTTTTTAACTATTGGCTTGCCCTGAAACTTGGAAGACCTTTTTTTGAAAAATATGGACGTTATCTCCTGATCAATCGCAGATCACTTGTAAAAGCAGATCTGTTTTTTGAACGCCATGGATATATCAGTACATTCATTGGCAGGCTTCTTCCCGGTATTCGCCAGTATATTTCCCTGCCTGCAGGACTTGCCCGTATGAATCTGCCTGCATTCTGTGCTGCCACAGCTCTTGGCGCAGGAATATGGGTGGCAATACTTGCAGTTTTAGGTTACCTGCTTGGCCGTAATGAAGATTTGATCATCCATAATCTCCACTGGATAAGCCTTGCAATTATTGTTTTATGCTCAGTTTTAATTTTTATCTATATATATAGATGGAAAAAGCGTGAATCTCATTCACCAAAGGTGAATTAAAAATGCTTATGCCTGTTATCGTGATGATTACTCTTTTTCATTTTTTTCCCTGACAATCATCACAGAACACGGCGCCTTGTGGGCAATCCTTTTTGCCACGCTTCCGAACAGAACAAGTTCCACACCAGACAGGCCATATGCCCCGAGGATCACAAGATCTATTTTTTTATCCACAAGATAATCTAAAATCTCAGAAGAGACATGACCGTTTTGAACGGTAATAATAGAATTGATATTCTCTCCTGTCCTGTTGCCGTATTCTTCAATCATCTGATCTTCAAGCCTTTGAACAAGTGCCTTTGACGATTCTGCAGGCATTGCTATGTCAATATCAGTAATAAGCGGATTGACTACCGGTGGAACCACATGAATCAGGTGAAGCTCGGCACTATATTTGTTTGCCAGATCAACCGAAGTCAAAAATGCCTTATCTGCGTTTGATGAAAAATCAACACAGCAGAGTATTTTTTTTATAGTCATTGTTCTACCCCCGGTTAAAATTATTTTAAGAAATCATTCAGCTGATTCCATAAATAGGTTCAGCATCCAATGTGAACTCTAAACAGAGCCTGCTTCATAGGTGCAGGAAGTAAAATCAATTTTTTACCTCATTTGTCACATGTGTGTTTTTTATCAAATTCATCTGAAAAGATTTCCTTTGATTCACCGCATTTTGGGCATTTGCAGGTAAATGATTTTAAATTTTTAAATTGTTCAAAACCTGGGCAGTGTTGTGGAGTTGTCATGATATCCTCCTTTGGATTTAACCTTTGCATATTTGTTGAATAAATGGACTTCAGTCAATAAATAAACGAATGGAACATACTGAATATTAAAAGCCAATGGCGAATAATTGTCAATGATAAAATAATATTTACGAAAATGCCTTGCTATCAACGATTTTTAATTTTTTTAATCGTGATTAAAGAAATTAAAAATTTTTCACAAAAACAGGGAAATTTTTGATCAACGAATATAAAAAGAGCATCAGTTACTCTGTAAAAAGTGAGCTCTTTCTTATAAAAACGGCTATGGGGCAGATCTGAAGGCTCTCAGATGACCTAAAAGAATCGATGATTATTACAAAAAATGGACCGTAGGTGCGAAGCCAACTCTAATGAATAAAGGTGCTTTGAAGGAGTTTCTTAAAAAGTATTAAATTATTAAAGAGAAAATCAGATCTTACCAAGAATGAGCCTCTGTGGATCACATTTTTCCCTTAAAATTTTCAATTCTTCCAAACTTGGTGGCCTTACTTCCTCTGCCATGGAGACATCGACCTCAAATTCCATGTTCTCCAGGATTTTTTCTTTTTTTACACCTGGATAATATCCATGCAGGTACATCTGCTTTGTTGTATCATGAAAACGCATAACAGCCATATCTGTGATAATTACCTCGGGACCGCCCGGGGCAAGACCTGCATTTTTTCTGCCGTCAGCACCATCAAGATGGCCAGGGCTGGTCAGATAATCCAGTTTATTTACAAATTTTCTTTTTTCATGCTGCATGAATATAATGCTTCTCGGAACAAAAGATGCTACATCGCATGCACCTCCGCTTCCTGAAAAACGGACATCGGGATTGAAATAATCTCCGATAACAGTGGAATTTATATTCCCGAATCGGTCTATCTGGGCTGCACCAAGAATACCGATGACTTTTTTCCCTGTTATCCGGTTCTGCATTGTTGCAAAGGCATCAAGAAGTCCTCCGTTTAAAGATGCCCCGAACATGACACGGGAATCTGCAACAGCCATGGGAATTTCATCCAATTGGGCATCAATGGCACCTGTTTCAAAAAATATGACACTTTCCGGGGCATTTATATTTTTTGCAGCCATTGCGGCAAGCATTGAAATTCCAGTACCGCAAAAAACGATATCACCATTTCTGATCTGTCTTGCAGCAACTATGGTCATCATCTCTCTTGAGGTATATTTCATCTTTTAAATCCTTTTTAACTTCGAATTAAATCAGTGGCATACCCGGTTGATGAATTTGCCTTTATGGCTTTGAGACGCTTTTCTCCAATTAGATTTATCAAATCTTCATGCGTTTTGATATTATATATATATTTTTCAAGGTATTTTTTATACAGATTTTCGTTTCCGGCCCATCCTGCATAATCATTTAAATAAACAGGATCATAGTCATAATATTTGTAACAGGCCGTGGGATAGGCACCATGGGGAACGTGAACAACTGCATCCACGTTGATAAAAGGAATCTGGTTCTGGTCCGGACTGGTTCTGATTTCCTCTGTGTCAATCAGCTCCTCGCAGGTCAGAATAAGATGCTTTGCTGATTTTGCCTGTTCCGTATCTGCAAAACTCAAACCCTGTATACGTCCTGTACCCTGCTTATCAGCCTTTTGAACATGAATAATTGTAACATCGGTATTGATGGCAGGAACAAGAACTACTTTTGCTGTATTCAGCCAGTCCCCAAACGGGTTGTTCATTGTAATAAGTTTTTCATCGGGCAGTTTGGGGTCTTTAAGCCTGCTTTCCCTTGAAAAACCCCATTTTTTAACAATATCCGTACCAAGAGAAGAACGGACAGGAAGAAAAGGTATGCCCATTGATCCGGCAAGAAACCTCAGTGTCATCTGGTAGTTTGAATAATCTTCAATCTCAATTACACCTTTCTGTACGGCCTTTCTAAAACATATGCATGTTGCTGCAAATTTTCCATTTCCCCCATAGGCGATCTCTATTTTTTTTACACATCCCGCACCAATAAGTTCATCCACTCCCTGGCCATTTGAATGGGCATACAGGTGAAGATTTTTGATTCTCTGACGGATAATTTCATACACCGCTGCCATTGGGTTTCTGTTAATGGTAAAACCACCTATGGAAATATGACTTCCATTTCTGACATATTTATTTACTGCCTCTTCAAGCCCCATTATTTTATTCTGTCTTGTTTTCACAAAAAAAGCCCTTTTTATTTATTGCAATATGTTTCATATTATGGCACAGTGTTTCTCAACATGCATCAATTCATGATTGGATACTATGCTATGGCATTAAAGTCAATATTTACTTATTTTTTCAGATCTGCCTAATGGCGTAACAAATGGAGTTTAATTGGATGAAGCAAAATAGTAAAATCAATTCCGTTGAAAAGGCACTCTTGGTTTTAATGGCATTTTGTGGGGAAAAATCATCTTGGGGAGTCAGGGAGTTAAGCGCACACCTTGGTTTCAGTCCTTCCACCGTCCAGAGGATATTACGCACTCTGAAAAAATACGGTTTTGTCAGGCAGAATCCCTCAACAAAAAAATATGCCCCTGGTAACATCTATTTTTCATTTTTACGTTCCCTCCAGGATGAATATCCAGTGACAAGGCTGTCAATTCCATATATGAAACAGCTTTTGTCAGGTACACGGGAAACAGTTCATCTCAATGTGATAGATACAGACGGATTATCACGTATATGCATCAATTCCCTTGAATCGTCCCGGGAATTAAAAGCAAGCCAGGCCATCGGAACCCGTGCCCCGCTCTATGCAGGTGCAACTTCAAAATGCCTGCTGTCCTTTTCTACGGAAAAATTTATTGAAAATTACATGGAAAATATAAAATTTTCCCCGTTAACCGGGAACACCATCGTAAAAAAGGATAAACTCCTTAATGAACTTACCATGATTAAAAAACAGGGCTATGCGTCAAGTATGGCGGAAACAACCCATGGACTCGGAGCTTTGAGTGTACCTGTCTTTACTTTCAGCAATGGGAAATCCCTGCTTGCCGCAATAAGCCTTGCAATACCGGAAATAAGGTTTAATGATGATAAGCACCGCAGGATGTGCATAGAGCAACTGCTGCTTGTTTCAAAAAAATTCTCAAAAATAACAGCCTGAAAAAAAATTATATTGCAAAAGTCTTTAAAAAAAGTTAACCCTTTATTAACTATTTAACAGCTAACTTATAACTATAAAAAAGAAAACAAAAGTATTCATATGAAACTCCTGCAAAGTACTTTTAATTATAAGAGTTTCACTGTACGTTGTGAGGCCGTTTAAGAGCTGCAAGATCTGCCTTATGGCAGTTATAAAA
>WGCX01000293.1 GCA_015493575.1 Desulfobacteraceae bacterium
AGGGAACTTCCAAAAAATAATTTACGCATCCTGTTTGCCCTTTTGCCCGTTTTCTCTGTTGTGATAACAGGCACATAGTTCGACTATGCACCTGTCATCACGCCTTGAAAACGAACAAAAGTACTGCACGATATACGTATATTATTTTCTTCCAGTTCCCTTACTTATTGCTGACTCCGGTATCGCCAGAAGGGTCTGCAGTGCAATGAGGTTTTCCCTCTGCATCTGATCCAGGTTAATTTCTTCTTTACGTTTTTTAATCCAGGTCGTTTCCATATTTAAAAAAGTCAAATCATCAATATCTCCACGCTTATATGCCGCCCGTCCACTGATAACCAGTTTGTTCAGATCTGGCAAATATTTTGCAAGTTGCTGCCGCTGTATTTCTATAATGCCGTGCAAACGAATTAATTTATCAACTTCCATGGAGGTATGATCAAGGCGTGCCTGATATTCCCTGCGCAATTGTTCGCGTGTTGCCCTTTCCACAGCAATTGCTCCCCTGTTCGCCGAGAAAAAAGGTAAATTCAAGCCTATGTTGAATCCATTTGTATAGATACTTCCGGTGTCACGTGCATGACTGATACCGATATTGATCGATGGAAACTGCGATAAAATAGCTGCTCTCACCCTGGCTTCCTGGCTGTTATAGCCGGCCTGAAGGGCGAGAAGGTCAGGCCTCCGTTTGGGCAGATTTTTTATTTCCATACGCAGTTTTTCAGAATCAATCAGTACTGGTATGGGGGACAAACGGATTTCCAGTAAGTTTCCAGGAGCCAGGCCGAGTAATAGATTCAATGCATAACCGGTATTATTGCAGGTTTGTTTCAATTGCGTTATCTGGCTTGATATATCGAGAAGAGCGGTTAAATCCGTTCCTGTAACATCAAAAGTGACATCACCGCTGAGCAGTGCCCTGTGAGAATTCTGGTAGCGTTGAAGATAAAGGGCTTTCATCTTATGTAACAGGTTAATCTGCCGGCGTTGGTCATATAGACGCACAGCAAGTGAACGTGCCTTCTGGCTCACCTGCCACTCCTGCCATAAAAGTTGCAGCCTGGTTTTATTAAGTGCCTGTTCTTTGATGCTGATTCTCTCTTTGCGGTTAATTAACGGAAGAATATCGTAACTAATGGCCATACTCAGGGCATTGACAGTACCAATGGTGTTCACCACAGGATGATCAAGGTTTGCTGACAACTGAGGATCTGGAAACATACGGGCTGAATACAATTGTGCTGTTGCCACTCCAAGCCGCTTGCGCTGTGCTTTGAGGTCCGGATTATTGCGTACTGCAAGAGCTGATATTTCAGCTGGACTCAGCCCTTTCGCCGGATCAATACCATGCCATGCCCCGGGTGATAACAGCCCATGGATCTCAGGTACAAGATCGATGCTCCGGGGCAGAGGCTCAGGCTGATATTTCGCACATCCGCCAAGCAGAAAAATAATAGCGGTCACAATTATTAATTGATACGGATATTGATACAGGTTGTTCCATATTGTCTGTTTCATTTTTTTTAATACCTTAATCCAGTTTTCCATAATTATGTTTCTCATTTTCTTGGCAACCGGCATGGGGATATGCGGCAAAACAGATGGAAACAGTGGTTCCAATGTCAGGAGTACTTGTGATATCAATATTTCCTTTGTGCAGTCTTACAATTTCTCTGCATATACTCAGACCGAGACCAAGGCCTTTTACTTTCTTTGATCTGGACGTGTCTGCCCTGTAAAAGCGGTCAAAAATTTTATCAATATCCTTAGGGGCGATGCCGATACCGGTATCTTTTATTTTTATTATGAAAAATTTATCCTTTTTATCAATGGCAATATCTATTTCTCCTTTTGGAACATTATATTTGACAGCATTTTCAAGGATATTGATTATAAGTTCTGCAACAGAGGAAAAATTTCCGGAAATAACGGGCCTGTAAGAGGGTGATGCCGGTAAATTGATTCGTATATCCTTAAGATCTGCAAAAAGTGTTATTGTTTTTACTGCCTGACTGATAACCTCGTTTAAATTTACAGGTTCCATTGTAAGAATAGTTCCCTCATCACTTAAGCGTGTCAGTGCAAGAAGTTTTTCAACAATTTCTGACATCATTCCTGCTGCAGTTCCAATGGATGCAAGTGCGGTTTTATACTCCTTGCTGCTTCTTTCCCTACGCAATGTAATTTCACTCTGGCTTAAGATAACGGATAACGGCGTTCTGAGTTCATGGGATGCATCTCCTGCCAGCTGTTTCTGGCGCTTGAATGATTTTTCAAGCCGCTCAAAGGTCTGGTTAAAGGAAACAGCAAGTTCCCTGAGTTCTTCAGGCACGTTTTTATGGTCTATTCTTTCACAAAGATTTGATTCGGAAATTCCCTTTATGGTATCAGATATCTGTTTTATTGGAACAAGGGCATTTTTTGCGATTAAAAATCCGGCTGCAGCTGATATCAATAAAATAGAAAGAATGGAAATCAAAAGGCTTGACTGAAAATTATCTATTATATCTTCCAGATCGTCCGTATCAAGACCGCATTGGATAATCACACCTTCTCCATGTTTTTTCAGCACGGAACTTTTGGCTTCATGCCTGTTTACACCGCTGTCTCCTGTGTCTATTAAGTCTTTTGCATTTTCAAAGGGTATAAAACGAAAACTAACCAGCCTGACTGTCCTGTTATTGAGATCTATGGTATGATATTTTATTGATTTTCTATCTGAAAAAAACGGGAGCTCACGGTTTTTCAGTGATTTTGACTTTTCTATGACACTTCCGTTAAACCTGCGTATCTCAAAGAAATTTTTTGATCTACCTGAATTATAGTCATGCATGATTTCATCTGAGAAAATAAGTTCTGTTTTATTGTTTTCATTTCTGACAAGTGTGGCCAGAGCCTTTGCACTGGATAGAAGCCCTGAATCAACTGAGTCATAGATAATATTATCAATGCTGATGTAAAGGCCTAACCCGAGAGCAGGTAATATCACAAATAGAATGGCAATATAAAAGACAATGATCC
Source organism: Desulfobacteraceae bacterium (assembly GCA_015493575.1). Taxonomy (GTDB): domain Bacteria; phylum Desulfobacterota; class Desulfobacteria; order Desulfobacterales; family Desulfobacteraceae; genus WGCX01. The sequence goes on from WGCX01000293.1 coordinate 3,019, forward strand.
TTGCTTTAATTGAAGAATTTATCTTTTTCATTAAATAAGACCGCCCGTTTTTAAAAAAAAGCAGGGTTGTAACGAAAAAGAAATCTTCCCGTAAAAAATAAAATGTTTCCCTTATTGTCCAGGGCAGATTTTTTATTGAATAAAATATTTTTTTAATTAAAGAGAATATCTTTATCCTTGGGAAAAACATTTTTTATCCTTTTAATATATAGCCTGCTCCACGTACAGTATGGATC
>WGCX01000294.1 GCA_015493575.1 Desulfobacteraceae bacterium
ATGGATATCACAGATCCCGGGCTTAAAATTCCCGGTTTCTACACTTTAATTCCCGGAACACAATTCAGGGAGCGCGCACAAAACAGCAGTGTGGCAATGTTTTCAGCAAAACATATATTTGAAAACGATCCTCCACAAACTGCAGAGACCAAACTTGAAGAAATATCGAATATACTTGAAAACAGGTATTATATCAAATTCTATCAGGGCTTATGCCAGCTTGCACTTGCGCGTCCTGAAAAAGCACTGAAATACATGGAATCCGCCATTGAGCTTGAACCAGCTGTCCAGGATATCCCAAGTATATATTCCTATACAGGTGTCTGCCTTAAAGAGATGGGAGAATATGAAAAAGCCCTTGAAGTTCTCAAAAAGGGAATCAATGCAGATCAGGACCGTGATGATATTTACAATTTAATGGGTTATTGTAATTTCATGCTGAAACGACATGCAGAATCAATATCGTGCTTTGAAAAGGTGCTTGAACTTAAACCGGGCTCCGGTATTGACCATGCAAGCATTGCATCCAATTACAGGGAACTTGGAAACATAAAAAAAGCCATTGAATACTATGAAATGGCACTGCTTCTTGACCCATCCATTGATTTTGCAGAAAAAAATCTTCAAAAATTAAAAAAATCAACAGGTTCAAACATCTGATTCCGGCCTGCATCGGCATTACGGTTTGTTTAAACATTTTTTAACAGGTCTCATTCTTTTCTGGAATTTTTAAGTGATGCTTTTATAAATTCCCTGAAAAGCGGATGGGGATGCAGAGGCCTTGACTTGAATTCAGGATGGAACTGGCAGCCCAGGAACCATGGATGATCTCTAAGTTCGACTATTTCAACAAGTTCTTCATCCGGGGATGTACCGCTTACAACAAGTCCTGCATCTTCAAGGGTTTTTCTGTACTGATTGTTAAATTCATACCTGTGCCTGTGCCTTTCTGAAATATTTTCCTCTCTATAGGCATTCATAGCGAGAGTATCGGAGACAACAACACATGGATAAGCCCCAAGGCGCATTGTTCCGCCCTTGTCCGAGCTTAAATCCCTTTTTTCCATTTTTTTGGTGCGCTCATCATACCACTCTTTCATCAGATAAATAACAGGATAGGGTGTATTGATATCAAATTCAGTTCCATGTGCATCTTCCATTGCTGCAACGTGCCTTGCAAATTCAATAACAGCCATGTGCATCCCGAGACAGATGCCAAAAAACGGAACTTTATTCTCCCTGGCATATTTTACGGCAAGTATTTTACCTTCAATTCCCCGTGAACCAAATCCACCTGGCACAAGGATACCGTCTGCTTTTTCAAGTGTTGATTCAAGATTCTCCTCGGTGAGGCTGCTTGAATCCACATAGATAAGATTCACTCTGGAATCATTTGCAATTCCGCCATGGGACAAGGCTTCATTAAGGCTTTTATAGGATTCCGTCAGGTCAACGTATTTCCCGACAATGGCAATATTAACTGAAAATCTGGGATGCTTAAGCCTGTCAACAAGTTCCTGCCAGTCCTCAAGCCTTGGAGCCCTTGCCCATATGTTGAGCTTTTTTATAATCCTGTTTCCAAGGCCTTCCTGGTTATAAATCAAAGGCACTTCATAGATGCAGTCCACATCCTTTGCCGTTATTACATCATTATCATCAACATTACAGAAAAGCGCTATTTTTGCTTTTAATTCAGGTGAAAGGTACCTGTCTGTACGGCAGAGGAGAATATCCGGTTGAATTCCAATGCTCCTCAGTTCCTTAACGCTGTGCTGGGTTGGTTTTGTCTTCTGTTCACATGCGGTTTTAATATAAGGTACAAGGGTTAAATGGATATAGATCACATTATTTTTCCCGACATCAGACCTGAACTGCCGTATTGCCTCAAGAAACGGAAGAGATTCAATGTCCCCAATTGTCCCCCCTATTTCAACAATAACAACATCAACATCATTTGACACAAGGCGTATACTTTTTTTAATCTCATCTGTAATATGGGGAATAACCTGAACCGTACCGCCAAGATATTCACCCTTTCGTTCTTTGGTTATTACGGAATTATATATCTTTCCCGTGGTAAAATTATTATCATGGCCAAGTTTTGCACTTATAAATCTTTCATAGTGCCCAAGATCAAGATCTGTTTCCGTACCGTCATCGGTCACATAGACCTCACCATGCTGAAATGGATTCATGGTGCCTGGGTCAACATTAATATATGGATCCAGCTTTTGAATGGTAACGGAAAGCCCTCTGCTTTCAAGAAGCAGACCTATGGATGCAGAAGCAAGGCCCTTGCCAAGGGATGAAAGAACTCCTCCTGTTACAAAAATATACTTGGTAGCGTCAGACATTAGTTCCTCTCATTTTAATTTTGTTTTTAATTTAACTGAATCCAGTTACAAATTTTATTTGACTGTTCAAAATCAATTCACGGCAGAAAATGATAGATTTAGATGTTGAACAAAATAAGATCAAAAAAAACGAATCACATTATATTGACTGATAAAAAATATGTCAATATTTACATTTTTGAAAATTTATGTTTCATGTGTTGATCATTGTGTTCTTTTTCTATATGATACCTACTTAAATTCACAATATTACAATCTTTAATTATTTTATCATAATCAACGAAAATTATAGAATTTAAGTCAATAAGTTAAGTTAAGTTAAGTTAAGTTAAGTTAAGGAGACAGCACAGATGAACGAAGCATCTCAGTTTACATTGTACAGCGGAGGACACAGGGGAGCAGAAGCGGAATTCGGCAAGATGGCTGAAAAATACGGCATAAAGGAAGTAAATTTTTCCTTTGAAGGGCACAGTATTGAAAGGAATGTCGGGGTTAAGGTCCTAAGCCAGGAAGAGTTGAAAAAAGGAGACATCAGCATGGATATTGTCTCGGCACGCATGGGAAGATCCTTTTCAAAGGCTGAAAAAATCCGCAAGGTCATTCAGTCAATTTTCCATATGGTCAACAATGGATACCAGATTTTTGCCATAGGCTGGATACTGCCGGACAACACCGTTAAAGGAGGAACAGGTTGGGGGGTTGAGCTTGGAAGACTCTTTAACAGGCCTGTTTTTGTTTATGAACAGGACCGCAAGGAGTGGTTTTCCTGGATCGACAACTCATGGATGCAGGTAAGTCCCGTGATATCCCACAAGACATTTGCAGGCACAGGGACAAGGGCTCTTACCGATGATGCAAAACAGGCCATAGCGGATCTGTTTAAAAAATCATTTGCCGGAGATTAACACTCAGGGCACAGGAATATAAAAAATAACGGGACATGCATTCCTGCAGTTTTATCTGTAACCATGTCCCGTTTTTCTGCGGCTTTAAATAACGGTCATGAGGCCACAACAATGACAGATTGCCTGTACCAGGGAACTTCCAAAAAATAATTTACGCATCCTGTTTACCCTTTTGCCTGTTTTCTCTGTTGTGATAACAGGCACATCATTCGACGATGCACCTGTCATCACGCCTTGAAAACGAACAAAAGTACTGCACGATATACATATATTATTTTCTTCCAGTTCCCTCACAGAAAGTTAAATAGGCAGCAGATTTAATCAAGTATGAAATTCAATTTCATCTTTAAAATGGCAGGCCACATAATGATTTTTACCGGCATTTTTTACAGATTCAAGCACTGGTTCCTCATTTATGCAGATTTCCTGTACAAAAGGACACCGGGTATGAAATCTACATCCCCTGGGAGGATTTTCAGGAGACGGAACCTCCCCTTTAAGAATTATCCTTTTTTTCCGGTTACCGGGAACCGGGACAGGAATTGCTGACAACAGGGCATTTGTATAAGGATGACATGGAGTTTCATATATTAAGGGAGCATCTGCAATTTCAACTATTCTGCCAAGATACATGACTGCAATCCGGTCTGAAATATGCTTAACAACAGAAAGATCATGGGAAATAAACACATAGGTCAGTCCCATCTCCATCTGGAGTTTTAATAAAAGATTAAGAATCTGGGACTGCACTGAAACATCAAGTGCAGAGACCGGCTCGTCGCATACGATCATTGCAGGTTCAAGACTTACAGCCCTTGCAATACCGACCCGCTGGCGCTGACCGCCGCTGAACTCATGGGGGAATTTCGCCATGGCATCGGGAGACAGGCCTACTTTTTCAAGAAGCCCTGAAATTTCCATGTCCATGTCGGGCAGAATTTTATTATGAATTTCGTATTTTTCCTTTAGAATCTGACCTATGGTGTGCCTTGGATTTAAGGATTCAAAAGGGTCCTGGAAAATCATCTGCATTTTAAGGCGTACAGCCTTTAATTGTACTGAATTCAATTCCGAGATATTCTGTCCCTGAAAAACAATCTTCCCTGCACCGGGCTTGTACAATCCTGCAATACACCTTCCAAGTGTGGTTTTACCGCAGCCGGATTCTCCAACAATACCAAGGGTCTCACCCTGTTTTATCTCAAGGGAAACATCATCAACAGCATATATCCATCCCCTGCGCCTTAAAAAAAAACCTCCGTAAACAGGGAAATATTTTTTAAGCCTTATGACCCGGACAAGACTGTCGTCAATATTCATATCAACATATAACCTATTCTATTTTATTTTATTCTATTCTATTTTGTTTTGTTTTGTTTTGTTTTGAAAAAACTATAAATTCAATCAGGTTTCCTGGATTGAATCTAAAAGATGACATGCTGCAAAATGCTCATACTCCATTTTTTTTTCATGGGGCACCTCTTTTCTGCAGATATCTTTTACAAGAGGACATCTTGTGCTGAACCGGCATCCCCCGGGCATATTATCAAGAGATGGTACCATGCCTTTGATTGTTGGAAGTAATGTTTTTCTTTTAATGGAAAGAGATGGAACAGAATTAAGCAGCCCCAGCGTATATGGATGACATGGATTTTTAAAAAGTTTGTTAACCGGAGCTTTTTCAATGATTTTACCGGCATACATCACAACAGCATAGTCGCAGTTCTCAGCAATGACCCCGAGATCATGGGTAATAAGGATTACACTCATGAAAAGTTTCTGTCTGAGTTCCTTTATTAACTCAAGAATCTGGGCCTGGACTGTTACATCAAGGGCGGTTGTGGGTTCATCTGCAATGAGTATATCAGGTTCGGGAGCAAGGGCCATGGCAATCATCACCCGTTGGCGCATTCCTCCTGAAAGCATGTGCGGATATTTTTCAAGAATTTTGCCGGCATCTGCAATCCCGACCCTGTCAAGGGCATGTATGGATGATGCTTTTATCTGATTTTTTGTCATTTCCGGGAAATGAAGCTGATAAACCTCTTTAATCTGTTTTCCAATTTTATGAACAGGATTCAGAGCGGTCATTGGTTCCTGAAATATCATGGAAATTTTCTTACCCCTGATGGAGTGCATCTCTTCAACCGGCACAGATAGAAGATCCCTGCCCCTGTATTCCACGGAACCTGATTCAATCATTGCGGAAGGTTTTGGCAGAAGCCTTAGGACGGACATGGCTGTGACACTTTTTCCACATCCTGACTCTCCCACTATACCTAGGGTTTGACCTTTTTCAAGCTCAAAGCCCACACCATCAACAGCCCGGATCTTTCCCGATTCAGTATTAAAGGAAACAACGAGATCTCTTATTTTAAGAATTATTTTATCGTTTGCCATTGTGGTTACTTCATATAACTGCCATGAGGCAGGTCTGGACTGCGTTACACTGCCTCACAACGAAAATAAAAAGAGCATCAGTTACTTTATTAAAAGTACGCTCTTTCTTATAAACGGCCATGAGGCAGATCTGAACCGCATATCCCTTTGGGTTTAAAATGATCGTCAATAATGACCGAAGGCTTAAAAGATTTACCTTTTTTCATTGCATTTTTTGTCTCATCATACATTTTCCGATCAAACCAGAAAAGCCCTCCCGTCATGGTGTTAAAAGGATCAAACAGGGAATCGGACAATTTCGTGCCATGGAAAACGGGAAGCCTCAGCCATCTCCAGTATCCGTATCTGACGTAGGGTACCATGAAAGTAGGAACAAATGCTCCTATTTCATGAATTTTTGCCTGAATTCTCTTAGAAAGGACTTTTCTTTGATTTTCGTCAAGGCTTGACCTGTATTGATCAATGAGTTTGTCAAGTACAGGGTCATCGGTATTTGTAATATTATTTGTCTGAACCTTATGGGCATTGTCGGAATGCCAGCTCTGCCAGTAGGAAGGACGTATATTAGTACTCCAGCCCATCCACGCCACATCAAATTTTTTCTCGAGAATTTTTTTAAAGGCTGCGGTACTGTCAAGTTTCTGGAGCCTGAGTTCTATGCCTGCCTTTGCAGCTTCTTCCTTTAAAACAACAAGCCTTGGTGTGTACCCTTCAAATCCATAGGTCACCTCAACGGAAAATCTCTTCCCGTTTTTCTGCCATATCCCGTCATCACCCCTTTTCCATCCTGCCTCAGTCATCAGGGCTTCCACCTTGCCGATATCAAATTTTCTCGGTTTAATATCAGGATTTGTATAATCTCCATACCCCTCATAGGCCTGGTTAAGCCTGAAATAATCTCCCCTTAATACATCATCAATAACTTTCTTAATATTCATGGCATGGGCAAAGGCATATCTCACGCGCTTATCCTTAAAAATTTCCCTGTCCTGATTAAGCCACATCCCCGATGCCGACCGCGGGGTATCATTAAAAAACCAGATTTTTTTCACATAACCTTTATTAAAAACTTTTGTGTTGGATCTATTGTACCAGTATTTAGGCATTGTAAGGGAAAACACATCGATCCTTCCCTTTTTAAAATACTCCCACAGCATGTTATAGTCCCTGATAACGGTAAAAACCACCCTGTCCACATTAAATCTGTTCTTAAAAAACCTTAAGTTCTTTCCCCACCACAGTTTTTTTCTTTTAAATACAATGTACTTTCCCTTTTCAAAATCAGATATCTGGTATGCACCGGTATTTGGAACTATTTTCCAATTATATTTTTCTACAAAATCTTTACCCGGTCTGCCAAAAAAATGCTCGGGACACGGGCTTATGCCAAGTTTCAGGTAGAGATCAGGCTGGGCTTTTGTGCTTTTCACGGCCAGAGTATAATCATCATACACAATAACTTTATCTATCTCTTTTGTATAATAGTCATTGTACCATGGGGCCATGATATTGGGAGAACGCATAAATTCAAGGGTGTATGCAAAATCCCATGCTGTAACGGGAACCCCGTCTGACCACCTTGCATTTCGGTTAAGCTTAAAGTACATGGTCTTTTTATCTTTTCCAAAGGCCCAGGAAGTTGCAAGCTCCGGAATAATTCTGCCTGTATTGGGATGAATATTTATAAGTGATAATTGATTATCCAAGATTGCGCTCCTGAAGCTTCCATTGGAGTCAGGTCCAACTGTCCTGAACGTCATTGGAAAACTCAAAATTGCTGAGTGGAGTGTCCCACCCTTTACTGCATCGGGCGAAGAAAAAACAGGATCAGTGTCATTGGTAAGCCATTTGAGGTCTTTTGGAAGTTCTGCCGTGGGCTTTTTATGAATTATTGGTGGTCTTACAATGGTTTGCTTCTCTGTCTGCTCTTGTTTGTTTTGTTTTGTCTTGTCTTGTTCTTTTTTGTTGTTACCGCACCCGTTCAAGGCAAAAAACAATAAAAAAACTGCCGATAAAACAACTATCCTTTTTATAATCATTATTTTCCTTTTCTCTTTTTTGTCATATGAAACTCTAGTAAAATTCCTTTTGTAGTAAGAGTTGACTGTGCGCCTTCTACCCTATATTTGTCAGAATTTCTGATTCTCATAGGCTATCTGAAAAAATACAGACCAGCCTCATGGCTGTTATCGACATATCATTCAATAAAAATATTCTCCGGATTTCATGAATCTTTTACTCGATTATCAAGTTTTTGATACAAATTGATGAAAAAGGGGGGCGGTCGGTCAGCAGATAAAACTCATGGCCCTGTTCCTACAAGGCCCTTCAACGTGATATAAGATGGCCGACCGCTGATAAATTAATATCAAAATAATCCCAT
>WGCX01000295.1 GCA_015493575.1 Desulfobacteraceae bacterium
AATATATCCTTAAAGGAAAAGAAGTATTTTTTAAAAAAATATCCTGGGATAAAAAAACTTAACAGAAAAGAGCGTGAAATGTTTTGTGCAATTCTTCTGGAAGACACAGGTGAAAAAAATGCAAAATAATGGAGAAAGACATATTCTTGCTCTTTCCGGCGGCAAAGATAGTGCTGCCCTTGCAATTTATATGAAAGAAAAAAATCCTGAATTACCAATGGAGTATGTATTTATTGACAGTGGTCATGAACTACCAGAAACATATGAATATATAAATAGGATTCGAGCTATTTTAAATATATCAATATGTATAATTGGCGGGGCATCTCCTAAAGATGGTAAAAATTTTAAATGGTGGCTTAAGGTCAAAAATAATTATTTACCTTCTCCAAGAAATCGATGGTGTACGGAAATCTTAAAAATTATTCCGTATAATAATTGGATAGAAAAAAAATTTTGCGGACAAATTGTTCATAGTTATGTTGGATTAAGGGCAGATGAAAAACGTGAAAGAAAAGGCAACCTCTGTAATAGAAAAAATTTTTTTCAGCATCACCCATTTATAGAAGAAGGATTAGGTTATGAGGATATTAAAGTTCTCTTAGATGACTCAGGATTAGGATTTCCATCGTATTACAAATGGCGCTCTCGTTCTGGTTGTTACTTTTGTTTTTATCAGACTAAAAAAGAATGGATTGGTTTATATAACCATCATAGAAAGCTTTTTTTAAAAGCTGCAACCATGGAAAAGATAGATTTTAGGACGGGGAAAAAATATACTTGGTGTGAAGGAACAACACTATATGAATTAATTGATAAACGGAAAGAAATTATGGCCAGTTCAAAAGACTTTATTCACGGGAAAGAGAAATGCCCCAAATTAGCAAATTCATTATTTTCGTTTTGTCCAACATCATTATCGAGTCCTGAAGAAATTATTAGGAGGTAAACTTGTATGAAATTAAAAACTTTGCTTTCTCAAATTTACTCGTTATCAACGCAAGGTATCGGATTTAAACCCCATAAATATATTGCACTGTTAGCGGTCATAGATATGATAGATGAGGGAAAAATTTCTAATGGTATAGTAAAATACGGAGAAGAATTTAAACTTTTTTTTTCAAAATATTTTGATAGATATGCCACTAAAGGAGATCGAAATCGGCCTTATACTCCATTTTATCATTTAAGAACATCAGGTTTCTGGCATTTAGTGCCACAAGCTTCTGACGAAGCATCTTTGAGCAAAATTTCATCAATTGGTGGACCTAATGAGCTCAACAGACTTGTTTCCCATGCAAAAATTGATTCCGAACTATTTACCGATTTGCAAAATTCTGACAAAAGACATTCTTTAAAATTTAAGATTGAAATTATCCTTAAACAACACAAAATTCTACAACCTATGGAGGATGTTAGAAAAACTTCTTCTTTATTTACCCATGAAGCGCAAGCAATCAAACATATCCAAGAAGCAGTTCAATCAAGAAACCTTGGCTATGTCTGTTCCAATATAGAAATACACGATCCTCAAAGTAATCGTTATTTTGAAATTGACATTTTTATTGGTTCTCCCTTTGGTTTATATATTGTTGAATTGAAACACTGGACAGGTAGCATTAAAATTATTCCATATACATGGACAGTCAACGGTTTCCCAAGAACAGATCCTCATAAAGGCAACAATTTTAAAGCTAAATTGGTCAAAGGTCTATGTGAACGAAAATTTCCCTATATGAAATTACCCTTTGTTGAATCTGTTGTAACCTTAACTCATCCTGAAGTACAGGCAGAGGGGTCGTCAAATCCGCGCACGACTAAAAATCAGCCAACATTTGATAGTATAAATCGCCTTATTGATTATTTAAAGTTCCAGAAGGAATCAAAAAAGGATCTGATAACAATTGAAGATGCCAAAAAAATTCGTGATTATATTATTAGCCTTCACCAACCGGGAAAGCCCCATGACATGCAATTTCCAGGTTATAAAATTGTTGACCGGCTTTATCAGGCAGAAGATCGCGCAGAGTTGATAGCCAGGCGAATTGATGTGCGCTATCGCAGTCTCACAAGACTTAGAGTCTTTTTCAATGCTACTGATTGTGACAATAATGAAATTAATCACGCTTTTAGAGAACGTGCCAGAAGCACTTTAAATGCTGTAGCCAACGTCGGGGATCATCCCAATATTCTTAAAGTCTGGTCTGTACCTAATGAATACGGGCATCTAATAGAAGGCAGTGATTGGTCTGAACAAGGAACGCTTCGTGACTTGCTCGACCAGCAGTCACCACTGGAGTTAAAACGGGCATTGGTTATAGTTATAGGTATTTTAAATGGTTTAAAAGCTATTCATGAAAAAGGGGTAGTACACCGTAACCTGTCTCCGGAAAATATTCTTATGGTTGAGGATACCCCCAAACTGATGAATTTTGACCTGTCCTATCAGATTGCGGATAACCGAATGACTGTTATGCCAGATCCAAATTATTTAATAAAACAAGCATATATTGCACCTGAAATATATACAAACAATGATTTTACTGAAAATGCTGATTTGTTCAGTACAGGTATTTTATTATACCAAATGCTTACCGGTAAAAAACCTTTTAAATGCTCTCTGGATTTAAACAAAAGTCATGGACGTCTCAGCCAAGATTGCATAGATACTATGATGACAAATAAAATTCCGGACAACATTATCGGTATTTTAACATCCCTTGTACAATTGGATCGAAAAAAACGCCCTGATTCTGTAACAGCAGTCCTCGAAAAATTAAACCAATACGACTCCACCTGTCATATTGCCAGTTTCAATAGGTTTTTAAAATCCGGGGACAAATATGAGCAATATAAAATTATTGCCTTTATAAAAAAGGGTGCTGAATCCCAAATTTATAAAGCCAAAGGCCCTTTGGGAGAAGATTTGTTAATAAAATTATTTAATATTGATGTGCCCCAGGAGCGGATTATTCGTGAAAAAAAAATGTCTGCTGCCGTTACCCACGGCAGCATTGTTAAGGCAGAGTATTGTCAACGCTGGGAAGACCAGAGATGGCTGCTTGCATTTAAATGGATTGACGGTAACACCCTGAATGAACAAAACAAAGGAATATTACCGGATCTTGAAACTTTTATTCACTTCACTCGGGCAATACTCCAGCCGTTGGAAGTTATGCATAACTTTAAAGAGGATGATATCTTAACCCCGATCCTGCATAATGATATCAAACCTGACAATATAATTGTTACACCGGAAAAACGACCTATGTTGATCGATTTCGGCATTGCATCACACCCTGCTACTGCGCTTTATACAGGTACAAATGGATATGTGCCACCAGATTCTATTTCCGGAGAGGATCGGGAATATTCTGTACAGGGCGATCTCTTTGGGCTTGGGGTGACTTTGTTTGAGTGGTTTTTTGGTAAAAAGCCTTATAAAGCCCTGACTATAAATGCAGATCCGATAAATATAAAAGGCTTACGCACCGATATTAATTCGAATCTTGAACAATGGTTCCTTAAAGCAATTGATACCCAATCTGTGAATCGATTCTGTTCTGCTTTTGAAATGAATGATGCCCTGTCAAAGTGCCTTCAACCATTAAAAGAGACACCAGAAGACCATATTTCAGATATTGAGCCACAATCTGCTAAGGACGATAAAATTTCAATCTCAGGGGAGACCTTAAGACAAGAACCGGAAGCAGTATCTTTTTCCCCCTCACCTGATACTTCTCCAAATCCCTTTGTGACATATTTGAACACATTACATAACCGTGATGCTGCCAGCGGAAATGCTTTGGCAGAAAATCAGGCCTGCAGTAAATATTTTGGTCATATTCAGGTAAACCATCCTTTGACGAAAAGAATAAAAAAAGAAATTTTAGAAAATAAACACCACGTAATTCTTACAGGACACGCAGGTGACGGAAAATCAACTATTGGTCTGGAGTTGTTTAAAATTTTAAAAAACATACCTGCAAATAAACCATTAACTCATGCATTAAATCCTTGTGAAAACATTTCCATTAATGGACAAAATTTGGCTATTGTAAAGGATCTCAGTGAATGGAATGAAGAAAAACGCATACAATTCATAAAAAATACCGGTAAAAAAAATTCTCCAATAATGCTTTTGATTTCAAATACCGGAACACTTTTAGATGCTTTCAAAAAACTTGAAGAGTATGAAGGTCGGGATGCATTAGGCATAGAAAATAACTTACTTAATTCTTTCTCAAAATATTATCCAACTCCTCTTGTTCACAATGGTGTAGAGTATCTTATCATCAATCTTGCCATGTATGATAACCTTGGAGTTGCCCGCAAAATTTTTGACCGAATGATTTCCAGAAAACGCTGGCAAAGTTGCTCAATATGCCGGGAACATGAAAAATGCACTATCTATAGAAATGTAAATTTGATACAGGAGAATGCCATATCAACTGAGCGTATTTTTTTAATGTATAGACGTTTGTTTGAATATGGGAATCGTTTTACCCTGCGCCAGTTGATTGCCCATATGGCCTATCTTCTTACGGCAGGAATGGAGTATGCAGATATTAAGGAATATTCTGACCGCCCTGAATCACCGAGGTTAAGCGAATTTATGTTTTTTAACAGATTCTTTGGAGATAATGGAAGAAAGCAGGATAAACCGGCTCATCAGATGAAGGTTATCCGTACGATATGTTCCTGTGAGCTCGGTGAACACCCATGCCCGAGCTGGGAACGTCGTCTTTGGCTGCGGGAAGAACAACCTGATTTTAAGTTCAATGTCAGAGGAGAAGACTCTGATTTCAGGTTAATGCGAAAGATTGGCTCAGGATTTAAAAAATCTGTCTTCTACCCGGATAAAAAAGACCAGAGGTCTGCTCGGAAACAGGTGAGAAGAATGCTATTCTTCCTCCATGATTTTTCTGGAAATATCATGGAGGAAGAAAAATATCTTTCCAATTTCTTATGTTCCCCAATGTTGTTGAAACTTTTAAAATGGCGGGCTCATTCGAAGTCTTTTTCGCCAGGGCAGGAACTGGCATTAAAACAACAAGTCCTCCACGTATTACAGGAACATTTTACAGGCATTCGTCTGCCGGAAAGATTATCCTTTGACAGTAGTCTTTATATCACATTAAGCCGTAATATAAAGGAAATGCAACAGAGTGCTCAAGTGGTTCTTGCGGATTTTCAATCAAAAGATTTCAAAATTGAATTAAAATCAGAATCAAAAAATATGGATTTCCCTCCCTACCTTGTTTTTAGAGGAATCCGCCAATATGAAAAAGCAGAATTGATCCTTGAATTGCCATTTTTAGACTATGTTATGATGAGACATCAGGGGGAAACCGGTCAACTATTGCAAAATGCTTTTTCCGACCGCCTGGAATTTTTCAAGACCCAGTTGATCAGGCTCAACAGGTCTGAGGAAGATAAAGATAACATTATTTTACTAAGACTACAGACAAATCATACCTTTATGGAGCATAGTTTATATGTGGGTAAAAATAAGCTGGAGGTAAATAGAAATGCCTAAACCATATCCTCCTATTGAACTGGAATATCAAAGGGCAAAGACAGAAGATGCAAATCCTGCTATCCAGTTGTTTGGCAGACGTTTTTTCAGTGACCAGACAGTGCCGGAATTTTTAATTGAATTTTTACTGGTAGCCACATCCCAGAAAAAAATTGATCAGGAAATCATTCCCCATGAACATTTTTTTCCGACAATAGAATGCCTACATAACTGGCCATTAAAAAAACCATTGGAATATGCGCCTAAATCAAGGCTTAATCTAAAATTATTTGCTTTATTGGGATCATCAAAGTTGCAGACACGCCATCAAACCCATAGAGATCATTATCGTGAGCTGCTGAAACTCATTGAGGAACATATTGAAGTGTCTGGTGGAGTAAGTAAGGAAGAGGTTTTAAAAACACTTGAGAATCTTTTTCTTGGATTGCAAAGGGTGGGAGGACAGCGTACCTGGTGTGCCCAGAGTTTTCTTCCAATTTGTCCGGAAATGATTGCAGGGGAAACCATTTGGAATTCTACTAAAGGCAAACACGCTCAGAGCTGGCAAGACTTGACAAGTCGATTTAATTATTTTTTTACATCAAACCAGCATCGTTTCCTAGCCCGGGGTGGTGAAGTTTTGTATTTACAAATTTGCAATGCATTACAAACATCCCGGCAAAATATAGATGCATGGGTTCAAACTCTTAACGCCAGCCAGAATGAAAGGGAAATTGATCCTGTAAATTTAAGAGAAACATTATCTCAGAGTTTACATTATGCATTAAGCGACTGCCCTGCTAAAGTCGGTGCTTTAGCTACTTTAATTGATGAAGGAATGGAACATTATACCTCAGAGGGTACTGATACTGTTAGCTCCGGATTACTTAGATTTACCAAATGCGGATGGTGCCCCGGGGAAACCTGGAAAGAGGGATATTTATTTGCCATAGATATGTTGCGCCTGTGCGATGCAGGACTTGATCCTATTGAACGTATAAATTTAATGGAAACGGCATGCGCCATGCAGGTATTGAGGACAATCTGCGCACAAAGTGCCCGTTATGACCACACCTTGGATAACGCCGGATCAGGACCATTGGGTTATGTATGGGCAATCTCTGATCCAGATGGCAGAAGTAATATTTTAAAACGTATTTCGCACCGTAGTGTAGAAACCAATCTACTTCGAATACAGCGGGCGCTACGGCATCCTGATATCCTGGCTAATATTGAAAAGCAACGTATAAAAACGCAAGCTGAAGGAAAAATCTGGAAAGATCCCTATAATGAAGCGGATAAAAGATATGGGCATAAATTATTTCTAACCCTTGCCAAACGCATAGGATTTATAATCCCCAGAAGAGGACCTGGAGCGCGCTTTGTGCTTAATGATCATTTAATGCGCTACCTTGTGTTGACAATTATTAGACCGGGCGAGCGGATGACCTATGATTCCTTTGTAGAACAAGCCTTTTTGAGATATGGAATTGCCATGGGAAAAAAATACTTTGGAAAAGTATGCGAATCTTGTGGTGCACATTCCCCGGTAGATATGGATAATGCCACTGATAATTGGGTAATTAATATGTTAAGTGCGGCAGGGGTGTTGATTCATCTGTCTGATTCCTGTTCAATGGTTGTAAATCGTCTGGGTAATGGGAGATAAAGAAAACAAATGAATTTTTTTTCATTAAGCGTTTGTGATTATATCAAAGCTCAAATCGCAACCTGTAAGACTAAAGAAAATAAAGCTCTTCTAACACTACCAAGTTTTCCCGCCGAAGTTATGATAACAATAGGACGTTGCTTGGAAGCTGATGTGATGCAGCTTGTGGATAATTTAATTTACAAAATTGCGAAACCTCTTTGGGAGGAATGGCAAAAATCTACCTCACACAGAATACAAAATTATTTCCAGGAGGCAGAAAAAAAAGGATGGCTGGATACTCAGGGTAATTTAACAAATTATAGAAATATTGCATCTGCAAACAATAGAGAATCAACGGCTGTTATTTTAGGTGGAATAGATCATGTCATAGATGCGGCAAGCCTTTCTGACTTTCATTCTTGTGAGATAAAGACTATTTGGGAATGGCCGGGAGGAATGAACGCTAATTTTGCTTCATGGATAAAGAAATGCCTTAATAATAAATTTATTGCCTATGAAGACGAAGTGATTAACCATTTTAATAAAATTTTTAAGGATCTATTGAAGCGTGTTCCCACAGATATCATTAGGATAAGTGAATTTCTGGATTGCTTAGATCTAAAAGGAGCACAGGACGGCAGGGATGCTGAACAGGCGCTGCTGAAAGGACTTAGTTTTTTCGGTCTTCCTGAATTTTCCGGATACCGTTTTGAGGGACGGAAACCGTTTGGCCCATATCTTGATACTGCACTTGCTTTTTCATCATATGGTATGTTTCTTGAGCATGGACCAAGAAACAATGCATTAAAAGCAGTTTTGAATTATAAAAAAGACCATGGTTTGAAAAACATTCTTTTTGATTATGAAAGAAACAATCATTATAATTCAGACAATGAAGTCCTTGATGATTTGACTGATTATATCAAGGAAGGAGGTCAGAAAGAATTCGAAAGACTCAGTGAATGTGATTTTGTAACCATCCAGGATAAAATTTTAAAATACCGCTCACCTACTATAAGGCCTCCAAGAATAACCGTAAAAAAAATGGGAACAGATCCACTTGAAAGCGTTTTAACCGCATTATGGTTAACCCTTGCAGAGTTTAGAAAAATATCTGAAAAAGAAGGAATGATTGCACATGGAATCATACGTAAAATTCATATTGAATCATTTCTATTTAAACATGATTGTGAAGGCTCAACATCTGAAGAACGTTGCGATGCTGCAAAAGCCTCCTTAAAAAGAATTCTTGGCGGTCTTGACGACTGGTTGATTAAATACATTGAATTAAAATCTGAAAAGACTGAATTGATTAACGACAATGTTCCGGTTGTTTCCAATCTATTAAGGAAAGACATAGATTTCCCCTATTCTGCCGTTGCCGAACCTGTTCTTGGTTTTCAAATTACCATAAAAACCGATAATGATACTAAATCAACAAAAGCGAAATTCTATCTGCGTTTACCTGCAACTTCCCCTTTTAGAATGGCAGGAGAACTTTTTCAATGGACCCAGGATAATTTGAAAGAAACATCCTCTGTTCCTGTTTTTTCGGTACCCTATTATGATGAACTGATGCTGGCAAAGGATAATGAGGAAGCATCCCGTGTGTTGATGCATGGTATTCGCAGTGAAGAAAAAATTGTAGTTGATCTTCTAGAGCCTGTCCTACATGAATTAAACTCCAAAAATACAAAATTTGCAGAGGCAATGAAAAAATTGTCTTATGCATACAAAAACTTTATAAACGTTTCTGCTGAAAACGGACTTTACAACGCATTGTCAGTTAGTTGGGATGAACTGCGGCGTACGCTTCTTTCTGTCTTTGATATATTTCTGGCAAAAGGCAGTTCTGTTGACACAGACTTTGGGGCTATATTGGCAAAGGCTTTTCTCTTTATTGGTAAAAAATCCAGATCACAAGGGATGCAATGGATATGGAACAGATATGAACCTTCAGCTGCCATAACTGTTCTGCACCCTGCTCTGTTGGAACTTTTAAACGCTCGTATAATTTATTTATTTCAATGTTTTAATGCAGAAGCCAACAAACAGCTAAAAACAACAGGATCGCACTTTTTTAAGAAAAAAATATGGGACTATTATCTTGATCTTTCTACCATAAAAATGCCACTTTGCGGCCTTCTTAAAGATAACAATCTTGTTTTTGAAACCTCAATAC
The DNA here is from genome assembly GCA_015493575.1 of Desulfobacteraceae bacterium. GTDB lineage: Bacteria > Desulfobacterota > Desulfobacteria > Desulfobacterales > Desulfobacteraceae > WGCX01. The sequence continues at coordinate 9,352 of WGCX01000295.1, forward strand.
GTGGAGAAAACCTCATGCACCGTATTGGCGGAGAAGAAAATTCCAATGCAACTCTATCTACCCGCCTTTTGTTGCGATATGATGCCTTTGATGATGAAGATATATCTGATCAGGAAATGTTTCATGAAAGCCGGGAATCATTAATGCTTTTCAGGATAATAAAAGATTATTGGAAACTGCATCCCCATGCTAAAGACGGAATCAGCCTGGCCATTTACCAGAATCAAGATATTCAGCCCATAATAGCAGCCATAAATCAATTCATCTGCGATGATGAACGGCAACAGGAATCTATGGATGCCCCATATCATATTTCAGTGACCCTGTTTTCAGAATCCTGTGATGATACAGGGATCAGTCGATGGATAGAACAATGGAAAGAAAGATGGGAGGCCGCAGAAAATCATGATAAATTTGCCTACTACAGGGAATGCCGTTTTTCTATTTCTCGCAGGATTGTTACACCGGATAGAAGTTATGAACAGTTTAAAAAAATTATTACATCAAGTCTTGAGGCCGACATTGCCATTTTGAGTAATTTTATCAATGCAGGAGAGCAGGGAAATAGACTTGAAAAGGTTCCCGCACCTCACGATGTCACTTCACGGCCCATTAAATTTCCAATTCTTGAAAAATCATTTTGTGCACCCAGGGATGGACGACATGCAGATGAAAGATATCGGGTGCTCAGTAACAGGCAATTTAGGATAGCCACCAAACATTTGGAGGTTATGGCTCGACTAAAAGGGTTGGAAGCAAAACATTACATTGCATTAGGCCGGGGAGATTTTTCACCGTGGCAGGGTGTAATTGATGCACTTCACAAAAATACTGAATGGGTTGTCTGTATTGATTCCAGTATTGATGAACGTCTTGTAGAAAGAAACAGTGACGGCAATGTTCGTGATCTGATTGGTTTTGGTTCAGGTGTAGGCTCCCATGGGGAATTAAATTATACCATATCTACGGAACAATTTCATTTTTCAGATCTTCTACATAAATTAAAAAGTTCCATTTCCAATATTGAAACAGGATGGTCTGGAAAAGAGCAGCTTAAAGTGGCACAATTTGCAATCGACCAGGCTAAAAATTTATCCGGTTTGTCTCTTATAAGGGCAACGGGCACAGGGCAGCATATCCGGGATGTTCTGGCCTATGCCATGGCAAGAAAACTGTTCCATGCCAAGGGTGAAAACCTGTGCGATCAATTCATATCTCTTGATGCCTATCAACACTGGTTTGACGGTGCTCAAACAAAAATGAGGCCTGATATTCTCTGGCTAACAGCATATATCACGGAGGCAGGCAATTTAAACCTCGACATGAGAATCATAGAGTGCAAATTTGGAAAATATTCTGATTTTCATTTAGAAAAAGCTCGTGAACAGGTTGATTGTGGACTACGTCACTTGATTCCGGCATTCATGCCAAGACAGGCTGATGATGAAACAAATCGACCCGATGCCAGGTATTGGTGGCTTCAACTTCACCGCTTAATTGCCAGCAAATCGCACATTACAAGCACACAGAGCAGAAAAACTCTTGCAGCCTTAGAGCGTCTTATAGACGGTGATTACTCTATTTCATGGGGAGCCGCTTTATTCACCTGCTGGACAAACTTGAATACAGAAAACATTAAAGAACAGCTCTTTTGTAAATTTAATTTTAGAAACGAACATCTTAATATCATTAATGTTTCCTGTGGAAGCCCTTCTGCCTTAAAGCTCTGTACTGAAAAAAATATTGATCCTTTTAAATGGAATGAGCACTGCTTAATGTATGCATGCCAATCCGACATAATGTCACATAAAAATTTACAAACGGATAAAAAATACAAACCTGATTTTAAAGAAGAAAGCTACTCAGATAACGTGACATTGATTCAGGCTAACCATATAGATCCTGTAGAGTATGATGATTCAGATAAAAGGAAAAAAGTTCCGAAGAACAGTACTGACAAACAGATATCTCTCAATGGACAGTTATCTCTTCCGGACAGAATTCTTCTTGGGATATCTTCCAATGGTTCACGTTCAGTGTTCTGGGAATTTGGACATAAAGAACTGAATAATCGGCACATGTTGATATTCGGCAGTTCAGGTATGGGTAAAACCTATGCTATACAATGCCTGATGAATGAATTGGGGCGTGCAGGGCAGAATTCTCTGGTTATTGATTACACTAACGGCTTTCTTCCGAGTCAACTTGAAAATATTACCACCAGCTTTCTTGCCCCACAGCAACATATTATTAGACGAGATCCCCTGCCGGTCAATCCATTTTTGTTACAGCAACAAATTATTGATGACTATGTTATCAAGGAAACCCATTCAACTGCCGCAAAGCGCATTGCCGCAATATTTAAAACAGTATATGGTTTGGGGGGTCAACAATTCAGTGTTTTGTTTAATGCCATTATAGCCGGAATGGAATCATACGGTAATACTTTCAAACTTGATGATCTTTTAGATATACTTGATGACTTTTTAGACGATAAAAAATATAATAAAAGTACCGTCCAATCGACTCTAAGTAAGCTAAAACCGTTTATCATTGACAAACCTTTTGCATCTGATTCTAAAGGCATGGGATGGGATACTTTTTTTAAAGATCGGAACTGCCTCTGTCATATTTTTCAGCTTACCGGTCTGGATATGCATTCCTCACGCCTTGTAACTGAATTTATACTTTGGGACTTATATGCTTTTGTTCGGAGTCAAGGGAATAAAAATTTGCCTAAAGTGGTGGTACTTGATGAAATTCAAAATCTTGATCATCGAGAAGATTGCCCTTTGGCAAAATATTTAACTGAAGGTCGAAAATTCGGGTTAGCTTTAATCATGGCTACACAAACATTGAGTAATCTTTCCAATGAGCAGCAGAGTAGACTGTTTCAAGCGGGTCATAAATTATTTTTTAAACCTGCAGAGACGGAAATGGGAGAATACGCCAAAGTAATGCAAAATGCTACAGGTGACCCCGCTAAAATATGGATTGAACGATTATCAAAATTAAAAAAAGGGGAATGCTACTCATTGGGACAGTCACTGGGAAGCGATAAAATTTTAAAACAAGTGGCTTTTAAGATACGCATCACAGCCATGGAGGATAGAAATATCAATGGATAGAATTAAAGAGAAAAATTACCGTCTTTCCAGAAATTTTCATAAAACATTTATTCCGGAACGTCGTTATATTCACGCTATCCTGCAATTTGCCTCTACGGGGAAATCCGGAGATATTCAATCCATTGCTTCAGCAACAGGCATTCCTACCGGAACATCAAGTGGGAAAGTTAAGCCAACCATTGATTATAGCAGGGGTATGGGTCTTATAACCCTAACTGAGTCTTCCATGGGCAAAACGGTAAAAACGCCTCAACTTACACCGTTTGGACGAATGGTTTTACTTGAAGATCCTTTCCTTAAGGAATCTGTAACCCAATGGATTGCCCACATAAATCTATGTGGGCCTTCCTGCGGGGCTGATATCTGGTATAAGGTGTTTTGCCTCGGCTCTCATACATTGGGGACCCAATTCCAAAAATCTCAATTAGACAGCTACTTAAAAAATAAATATGGAGTACAAAAAGGGAATTTAATAGGTCCATTGGTTCGTATGTATGACGATCCCGCATCCTTTTCATCGTGTGGAGCCCTAAAGGAAACAAAATTAACAATTAATAGAAAGACCGCTCCTATCAGTGAAGAGTATTTATGGGGATACGGGGCATGGATACTTTGTACAATAGAGCAATTCTTTCCCGGAACAACTCAGGTTACTGTTACTGATTTGGATAGGATGGCGGGCTGGAGGACTATACCGGGATGGGGGATTGATGCATCTCAACAATTATTACGAATGCTTGAGCAAAAGGGAATTTTAACGGTGGAACGTCATATGAATCCCTGGATAATACAATGCAGAGAGAACAGCAATAATTTATGGAAAAAAATTTACAATGACCTTCTTTGATAATTTTAACGGGGATAAAATATGCCAACCATTGGAGACCTGATACAATTTAAAGAGGAACGTCTTTTTAAAGGGGCAGTGAATTTAGACTGGCTATTTAACAACAAGGAGCGTGCAAAAAAAGCAGCCTCTGCTTTTGTTTTTCATGGCCCCACATACCATGGTGTAACCCAGGAAGAAATTGGTACTGCCCATGGCCATCGTCTTCAGAATACAGCAAGCTTCACACATTCAATCATTCGTTCATGTATGGGACTTTCGGAAAAGCCCTTTACCCTTGCAATAGCCGGGTATGGAGCCGGGAAGTCTCACCTGGCATTGACATTGGCTGAACTGCTTGAATATCCCGAAAGCGACTCTACCAAAGCAATTATTAATAGTTTAAAAAATGCAGATTTAACCATTGGCAATCAAATTGAAAAAATTATACAGGATATTGGGAAACCATGCCTTGTCATTTCTTTAAACGGGATGGAAAATTATGACCTCACTGCTGAAGTAAGCAGACAAATTCTTGAACAAATTCAGAATCAAAACGCAGATACAAAGGCCATGGATAACCTGCGACCACGATTTTCAGAAGCTGCAAGCCGGGTAAAAATAATGGTTTCGGACACTGAATTAAAACAAGTCTTTTTAGAACGTACAGGCTTAGACAGTACTGAAAGCATACTAAACAAACTTAATTTACAGGATGAAAAAATTTATGATGTTTTATGCCCGATTTTTGAAGAAAAAGGATTAAGGATTCCTGTCCATGGCGGTGAATCTTTAAAAGATCTCATGAGCGTAGCCTGCAAAGAATACTGTGGTACAAGTGCTGATAAGCCCTTTGCAAGTGTACTTGTTTTGTTTGATGAATTTGGACGTTATGCAGAATTTGCCACCATGAAAAGACAAATTGCAGGAAGTGGTGTTCTGCAACACCTTTTTGAAGGTATTCAGAATAATTCTGATAAAATTACTTTTATAGGTTTCATACAATTTGAACTGAACTCCTATGTACAAAGAATTGCCCCTGAATTTAAAAACGATATTATCAGGGTAATTACACGTTATCAAAATGCGGAAAAATCTTATTTAAGCACGAATCTTGAAACACTTATTGCCCATTTAATAGAAAAAAAATCACCTGTAATTGATGAATGGTTTGATAACAGGCAAAGTAAAGAATACACCATGCGCATCATGGATTCTATTAATAAGTGGTTCCCATTATCTCGACAATATCATATTTGGCGAGATTCTTCGCAATTCCACAAAATAATCAGAAAGGGATGCTGGCCACTTTCACCATATGCTGTCTGGCTTTTATATTATCTATCTGCCGCAGGACGTCATCTTCAGGAAAGATCCGCACTTTCTCTTCTCTCCAAAAGTATAAATAATTATCTGAACAAACCTGCTAAACAAGGTGATCTGCCAACTGAGCTAACGGCAACAGATTTATGGTCAGAAGAGCTATTGCAGGAATTTATTGCTTCAGAAGAAAGTGGTCAACAAGGTACTATTGCTCATTCATATGCTACAATATTGAGTAAGCACATAAATAAACTGAATTCAAATCAAAAAAGACTTCTTCAGGCCATTGTCTTTGCATCCAAATTAGGCTTAACAGCTGCGGATAAAGAAGAAACCAAGGTCTCGTTAAGTGTTTTAAGTGGAGTCAGCAGATCTGAAACAAATATTGAACTGAGGACACTTCAGGATGAATTTAATATTATAGAGTGGGATGAATCTTTTCAACTTTTTGATATTCTCGGAGATGCTGTTCCCCGTACTCAATTCCTTGCATTTCTTCGACAGAGGATTGCCAGCACATTTGACGAACAGGGAAAATCAGATCTGTTTGCCGGTAATATTTCCAAATGGTGTGATAATATCAGAGAGCTTGAATGTGATTTTGCTGAAAAAAACGATATAACAACCAAAGAATGGGGATATCAACTTGCGACATCGAACACTTTGACACTCCAAAACCACATAGAATTTGCAGCTGAAAACTGGAGTAAATCTCTCGGTGTTATTGATAAACGGGGGACTGTAATTTATTGCTACGTAGGACCCAGTGAAAATATAGAAACAATAGAAACCAAGACATCAAAATTACTGATACGTTCCGCACAACATTTAGGGCAGAAATGTCTTCCTGTTCTTGTAGTGTTTGTTGTTGATGAAACGGGAGATATTGGAAGAATGATGTCTGAATTAGCAGTTCTTCAAGATGTCATAAGCGAACAGGATAAAAACAAATTTGGAAATTTAATTGGTTCCCATGAAGAAAAAACCCGTCAACAACTTACAAAAGCAATAAACATTGCAATCAGAAGCAGACGATGTTCCGTTGGGTTAAGGGAGCCTTTGAATGCACGGAGATTGGGGCAGTTAGGGACAGAATTATTTTCAATCATATACAAAAAACCCCTTCCGTTTCCATTTGATGGGTATTCAACAAAAGGCGGCAATGCAGCTATCTCTTGTCATCAATTAACAATAGAATTATTAAATGCAAAGCTGGATTATGAAACCTGCAGTTCCAAACCACCAAGGGAAAGAAATCGCTCTCTTAATTTATTGCATCATTGCTGGGATTGTTTTAACAAAATAAACGGCAGAATCGTTGTGCCTAGAAATTCAGTAGCCCATGGTATTATCATGGCATGGCGCAAAAAGTTGGATGCAGATGATCAGCAGTTTAAAATAGCCGATGAATTACGTGCAGTATGCTTACCGCCTTTTGGAGCAAATATCGCTTCGGCTGGAATGCTTCTGGGTGTCTTTTTTTCTCCGCGTAGAGATAACATATTTATTACAACCGATGATGGCACACAATTGGATGTTGGTCAATGGCTTCAAACAGATCTATTCCGTGGAAGGACCATTGATCTTGACAAAATCGGTAATGCTGAGATTATCAATATCGGAGAAATTTCATCGGAATGGGAAAATCTTCTTGAAGATTGGGAGCAGGAAGAAACCTATAACAGTAGGATCCAATATTATAAACAGGCAATTGAACTTAAAGAACGGATAGCAGTTCCTCCAACTTTAACATATAAATATGTACACCTTGAAGAAATTACAAAAAATTCCCTTTCAGCGGTCAATGAACTGGAAATGAAAAAAGATAAGGCCTGGAAACAGATTGACAACGGTGTACATTTTAAGGATGGATATAATATAATTTGGGGAACAACTACACTTGTAAAACTGATAAAAAAAATGGAAGAAGAGGCTCCGGCGTGGACACGTCAGGACCTATCAGACATTGAAAATGAAATTGGACGTGCCCGTCAAATAGTTTTGGACATCTTTTCTGATTGGTTATCTACAATAACACTTCGAACAGATAATCCTGAACAGGTTGGCATCTTCAAGCATAAAATGGGTCGTCAAATGCCCGATAACCTGAAACTTATAAATATGCCTGAAAAAGCACAAACTTTGAAAAAACGAGTTGACGATCAGGTGCGCAATGCACAGGTGCAGGCTGATGCAGCCCGTTTAATCAAGGAGGTTGACTCCTGGTTAACGAAGCACAGTGAAATTTTTCGCATTGTTAGAATAGCACAGATTAGAAGCTTACTTGTTCCTGGAAAAGAATTTAAAAGACAACTTCAATTGACTGCCCGTAAAGTAGATCTTCCTGAATTAGATGATATCCGTACACGTATTGCACGTTTTATTAATGATTTAAAAGAAACCGAATCCAAATTAAGTAAGCAGGCAAATAATTTATGGAATTCAAAAATTAACAGTCACAATGATATTACTCCCTTGCTTCAAAATGTTAAAAAGTTAATGTTAACTTACGAAGGATGTGATGTGGATTTGGAGGATATGGCACTAATGGAAACAGCTCTTAAAATTTTTCAAGAATCGTACAATAAACTTAATTCCCAATCTTTGACATGGGAAGAATTTGATCATTTACCTGCTATTTTAAAATCCAATGCAGATGATCGTTATGGTGACAATGATCCCCCCCCATGGGATATCCATGAAACTATTGATACTCTTGCTCAAGAAGTATCAAAACTACGCACAACCGAAGGCAAAAAATGGTTGGATAAATTTGAAGCAAAGAAAAATAATATCAATGTAATGGATGTAAAAGAGGCCGAGTATATAAGAAATATGCTGCAATCTCCACCTCAAATACTAAACCAAAATCAGCAAACAATAGCTGAACAAATCGCTGAGAAAGCAGAAAAACGCT